>CAZZHT010000006.1:2447-12793 GCA_964653825.1 uncultured Methanosarcinales archaeon | reverse complement strand
AACTTCTCAGCAAACATAACTGATCCAGATAACGATCCCATAATTTACAATTGGAGCATAAAAAAGGGAATAAATGGAACTTACAAACAAATAAGCAACCAATCGAACTTTTCATATCACTTTGGATGGTATGATTCAAAGTATGGAATAATATTCATAAAATTATCTGCAAGCGACATCTGGGGCGCCCCGGCAGAAACTGCAACGAATGCAATAAATTTATGGACTATAAATGTCGAAAATCTTGACAGGGCGCCCCAATTTGGATTAAGAACGATTCCGACTGACTTGATGGGATTCTCAAATGGCACCTTAATAAATACCGCTGATGATGCCGTGACACTTAAAAAGGATGCCAATGGAACTTATGTTGATGAAGGAACATACATAACCCCAATATTTTTCATAGATGATGCCATAGGCACCGATTACACAGGTATTGAGGTTAATCAAAACATTCCAAACCAAACCTCAATAAAAACATACTTCAGGTACGCAACAAACAATCCTGCAACAACAGACAATATAGAATGGAGCACATGGACACCAACCTATGAACTAAATGCTTCAAACACAAGCAACCAATCAAATTCAACTAATCTATTAAGCAGTCCGAACTATTGTAACTTAACTTGCATCGACTGTCCTTACAATAATGAACAAACGAGATATTGGCAAGTAAAAGCAGTCCTCAGTACACAAAACAAATCAAAAACACCAACGATAAAAAGAATCAGCATAAAATACAAAATAAAAGATTTAGCAATGGCCTCAACAATAACAAACATGAGCTGGATATACCTACCAACCTTTTTCCAAGATCCTGATTTAGATAATACACTAACATATTCATGGAACATCTCAAAAGGATTGGTTCAACTCGAATACATACCCTCATACTCAAACTCATCAAAAGGAAGATTATTCATTGGAACAACATCAAAGATATCAGGTAACGACACAGTCACAATAACAGCCACAGATAAATACGGAGAAAAAATAAACAGCAATCCTATAAAGATAATTCTTCAAGAAACAAAAACTCCACAAGGCATGAGAATAGTATATCAAACCAAAACCATCACAAAAACACAGATTCAAACTAAAATTCAAGAAAAAATAAAAATAAAAAAAGTACCTGAATATCACTCATTCAACCTAATAGTACCTAAAATAATGAAGATGTATCCAAACGACACAATCATAGCACCAATTACCCTTGACAACTATGGAAACAAAAGCTTAATCAACATAACATTAAGTGCTAACAGTTCAAACAAGGATCTTAAAATAACAATACCACAAAAATTCATAAAAGGAATACCTCCAAAAACAAAAATAAACACAACGATGGTGATCTCAGCAGGTCAGGTTTATGGAGATTACGATGTTACGGTAAAAGCACAGGTTGGAGAACCAAAATTCAATGACACTGCAGTAATGACACTAACTGGACTAATAAAAGGAAATGAGAGTAAAAACCAAATAAATACAAAGATTGCCTTTACAAAAGATTTAATTACTTCAAACAGTGAATGTCGAGAGTTCTCAGAAATGGTCCAAGAAGCTCATAATTACATAAAATCTGGAGATTATAAAAAAGCAAATACCTTGCTCAACACAGCCCTTGAGGGATGTAAATACATGATGACACTCAAAAAACTTAATGAAACATCTCCTAAAAAAACAGAAAAATTAAGCATTGAGATACCCCAGAAAAATGTTGTCTTTGGTTTAATTTCAATAATAATAATATCACTCATACTAATGGTCGCTTTAATAATTTACTCTAGAAAGATGGACAAAGAAGACATGAAAAAAGAGCAAGAAAAATCAAAAAAAGAACAAAAGCAAAAGCAATGAATATCAACAAACATTAGCTAAAAGCAACTAAAACAACAGAAATAAGAGGAATCATAACACCTCATAACTAATAAGACAATAGCAATAGGAGAGTAATAAGAAGAATATTCATTAAATAAAGAACAACAAAAAACAGAAAGACAACATAAAATAGGTTTATATTTTTACAAATTCATATATTTACAAAACACAATTATAAAAAATTTAATAAAGATAAAGGGAACCATATAAATAATAAATCTTAAATCCTAAAAAGAGAGTAAAAACAGAACAAAAACAACAATTAAAAAATCATACTGTAAACACAGAAATATTAAGTTAATAACATCTAAACATCAACAAATACTAATGAATATTTAATTAAACATACAATATCTAAAACATTAATAATAGAGAAAAACAACAAAAAAGAAAAAGGAGGTAAAAAATGAACTTGATATCAATAATAATCTGGAGTATTGTTGGGATAGTCGTTTTGATATTAATTGGTTGGTTTATAGCAATATACAATAGTTTAGTACGACTAAAAAATAACATTGAAAAAGCATGGAGCAATATCGATGTCTTATTGAAACAGAGGCATGATGAACTAACAAAATTAATGGATTCTGTAAAAGGATATATGAAATACGAAAAAAATGTTCTCGAGACAGTAACAAAGGCAAGAACTGCTTTTATGAACGCGAAAACAATTCCTGAAAAGGCAAAAGCAGATAATCTAATGACAAGTGCCTTAAAATCAATATTTGCAGTCGCAGAGAATTATCCTGACTTAAAAGCAAATCAAAACTTCTTACAACTCCAGCAAAGAATAAGTGAAATCGAGAATCAATTGGCCGATAGAAGAGAGTTCTACAACGATTCTGTTTATACCTTTAACACAAGAATTGAACAAATACCCTATGTATTTATTGCGGGCCCACTACATTACACAAAGAAGGAGCTATTCAAAGCTACTGGAGAAGACAAAAAAGATGTTAAGATAGATTTCAGCAATGCTTACTAAAAATCACAAAAAACGACACTAAAGACAACAAAAACAATTAGACAATTTCATTGATTTTTTTATTTTTTATCATTTTTCCTCATTAATTTTAATCTTTTGACCTTTTAATTTTTTATTACAACATATGTAAAATCACGAAAAGGGATTTATAATTTTACTCATTATTTATTTAAGAATCGATTTTGAATAAAAATCGTAAACCTTCAACAGCACTGCTTCTCCGGATGGTGAAAAACTTTCCTCAGAATCCCTAACAAACTCATATAATTTCTCAACAGGTACAAACAGAAGATTTTTATGTTCAAAATTATCCTTTGCAACTTTCCATTTATCTAATAATTCATTCTTATCAAGATTGAGATTGACAATATACATCAACTCAGGATGAAGAGAGGTTCCGTGTCTCACAATACCACTAAAAAAGGAATGTTGTATATCTTCATCATCAACACCAACTTCCTCATTTAACTCCTGTTTCATATTTTCATAAAAATCAATTTTTTCCAAAGAAAAATTAGGATCATTAAATTCATTTGGCCTTACAAAGCCGCCCACGACATTATACCATCCAGGATGAGTCGACACATATTTGCTCCTCTGACCCACCATACTATAACCCTCTTTTGTAATAATTGCAGCACAAGTTGCAAGAGGATTAGCAAAGTAATGATATGGATTACCAGCATCCTCAATACCTGCATTAATAAGTTTTCTTCTATATTCGGGATGATGGTCAGCTGCAACACCTGTTGACATATATTCCATAAAAGAAGTAAGTCCAATGGACATTTCAAGAATTGCACCCTTAACATTCATACCATCTGAATATTTACTCTTTAAAGTTACTGAATCTAAGCGATATCTTGAACCATTTGAAGCAATCCTTAAAATATAACGATTATAATCATCATCTGAACCATCATTAATGGCTCCCCTTATTTTTTCTTTCATCCTGCCAGCCATTTCTACTAAGAAATCATTCCACTTGTTCACCATTTCATTATAAAGATCTGCTCGCTTAATCAATGGAAAAGATAAATTACTGCCTTCAATAATGATTGTTTCGAGGTCGTTAATAGGGATTGGTTTTTCAACATCAACAATCATACTATAGTTATAATTTATCATTTTTCACCACTGAACAAAGATAAGTCAAACTAATATATAAATTTTTACACTGAAAAACCTTTTCACCATAAATATCTTTATTTACAATTACATTTATTCTAATTGAAAACAGTTAATCGCTCCAGGGAGATAGATTCTAAAGAATTCTAAAAAGTTCTAAAGGAATCTCTTAAGATATGACTTTCAATTCCAGTTTATTCACCACTAAAAACAAATTAAACTCGAAGAATATTTTTACCAACAGAAATCATAAGAAACATAAAAAAGAAAAATTAAAAATTAAAAAAAAGAATTAAAAAAACAAAAAATACATTGTTTCGGATTTTTCCTTATCTCTTTATAGACCTCTGCTTATATCTGCCGATTCCCATATATGTCTGTTTTTATATCTGTCTGTTTTCATATAAACCTATTCTTACATGCCTTTCAGATTATTCAAACATTTAGGTGCAGACAACCAAAAAGAGGCTATCTTATTAAGTACATTAGGCATATAGTTACCCAACATAGTTATCACTGATGGTACAAAAGACAATAGTACAAAAAAGACAATTCCTAAAACAACAATTGTTGTCAAAAGGTCTATATCATACAACTTCATAAACGACTTAATTAGGACCGCCGAAACCAAAACAAGTGTAATTCCTAAAATAAATATTTTCATTATTGCATGATAAAAGTAATTCTTTGAAATCAAATCCAAAACAGCGTATAACAAAACCCACCAGGAAAGAACAAAAAACGCATTGGTAAATGACTCCAGAGCAGCCCCATACTTTGCTTTCTTTTTATATACCTTTAAGAAGATATCTACTAGAAATGCCAAAAACAGAGTCATCACATAAATAACACTTCCGAACCACAATAACTCAAGACCACTTACCTTAAAGTCAATTAACCAAAAAGACAATGGTATAATAACAGCGGGAAAAATTAACCACAACAAAATAGAACCTATCGATCTTTTCTTAGACCTTTCAATTGCATGGAAAGGATTTGTAAGTAATTCAAACATTTTTTATCACCTCTGAACAATTGTAACTAAATCTCACTTAAAACACTTTATATATTTATACTTTACGATTTTTAAAGCTAAAAAAGTAAAAATAAAACATAAAATCACTAAAAATAATTAAACAAAAAAGAAATCACAAAAATCATGATAAAAAAATATCATGAAAAGAAATCACCTAAACCCTTTTGTTTCTCCTTATCCTTACCAAAAACAGCATCAATCCTATCCTGTAAAATATCAAGAGTTTGATTGAGATATGAAGGCAACTTAAAATCATGTTCTAATTTAAGACAAGCAGGAAGATACTTAGTAACAGATCCTTCAGAGATAGTAAATATAATCTTACCGCCACAAACCTGGCCTGCTGAATTAATTGCCTCGCATTTCCCTGAAAGAGGTGGTCTTCTATAAGAAGCATTACACTTAACACATCGAAACTTCTGCTGTGAAAACTTCCTCAAATTACCCTTTAAATCCTTAATAAGATGTTTATTAATAATCAAAGCAGCAACCTTATCCTCATCAGACGCCCTAATTTTCCTTGCTAGGTCCATCTCAGAATCCATCTTAAGATTCATATCAGGTAAGCTCTTATAAGCAGAAATAAGGACTGTCTCATTGAGATTAGTAGTATCGTGTGTAAAACCAAACCCCTCATACTGCTCTGGCTTTCCAATCCTATCTTCCTCTTGTTCAATCTTAATATCCCATGGATACTTCATTTGTAAGGCAGCTTCATAAAATTCAAGAGGGTAACTCCAGACAACATCCATTCCTAAAACCATATCATCAACCTCGCTAGGATCAAGAGTTGCTGTCAAGACCAGAGGTGCATCCATTGTTCTTGATCCCCTTTTATCTGGGAGATAATCCCTAGAGAAATTAATCAAACCATCTAATCCCAACAAAATACAGGCCTCATCACCATCACAATCCCTCCTAAGAGCTGCATGGTAAAGTGGAGAGCACAACAGAGCACTAATATTTGAAAAACCGATAATCCTTCCCACCATACCACTTGAAATATGTGGAGCCATACCAATAACCACATGACCAACCAGATTATTTTTACTCTTAAGATTATAGTATTTTGGCATACCATAAAATTTTTCTAAGAGCTCATCAACAAAATTAGCTGTATTGAAAAAAACAGTATCAGCACCACTTTCAAATCCCTCTCTTGTTCTTGGAAGAATAACATCCTGGGGTTTGATTTCTAAGATTTGATCATCTGAAACAAGATCCTTACCATGTATATCCTTAACATATCCTAACTCTTTTAGTTTCTCAATAGATGTTCCAATCTCCTTCGGCTTAAAATGTGTTAGAGGAAGCTCACTGAGATCATATCTAATAGTTCCATCCTTATTAACATAGACATTATGTCTAGCTCTAATGATACCTTTTGCAATATTTTCAGGCACATGATCCCTATTTGAAGTTCCTCTTACTCCCTTAATAATATCTGGTACCTCTCCATTATTTAAATGAAGTAATTTAAGAGTATTATTATAAATTGATGCAATATCTACCTTTCTCTTATTATAGAGAACATTCTTTCCATGTTCGGGACACTCCTCGGTTTCCATCCATTTCTTACACTTAGGGCAATAATACATTCTTTTAGCACTGCTCCCACACTTCTCACATCTATTTAAAGGAGTTAAATTTCCACACTTTTCGCATTTAAACATCGGAAAATCTCCATAAACATAAGAAACCTTAACGGCCTCAGTGATACTTCTCATTCTCCCTCCTTGATCACCAACAGGAAAAAGAACCTGAGGACTCCCAGTCATTTTTCTCATCTTTGCCTTTTCAGGGCGTCCCATTCTAGCTCCTACAAAAGTACCAGCACGATCTATAATTGAAACAGATGAAATCCTATTAATAATATCTAAAACACTCAAACCAGCATTTTTTTCTACAAAAGAGATAGCATTCTCAACATTTTTAAAAAAATCAACATGAAAATCAATACCTAAATTAAATAAAAAAGCCCTTCCATAAGTTGCATCAAGTACAATATTCTCATTTGAAGCAACAACATGTGGAACAGCCAGAATTTCCAAAGTTCTTTTAGCCCTAACAACCCTATCACTATTCTTATCAAATCTAATTATCAACTTAAAAGACAACTCATCATCATTAACTAAATTAACAGCTGAGAAATCATGAATCACATTAAGTAGATTCAAAACTTCATCATAACCAACTTGCGACCAATAAAAGATATACTCTGGATGCAAAGGTATAGAAAGCTTAACTGAAAGACGTTTTGCCTCATCAAAAGAAGGTTTCAATCTAGGCGGCTCATTAAAAAATTTAAGAGTATCATCACTAATACCAAAATCCGTCTTAAGAATACTAAGAATCTGATCGTCGCTTACAGCAGAATATTTATCCTTAAAGGCCTTTTTCAAATGCAAGAACCACCATTCATTACAGTAACCAGGAGGAGCAAGATGCTTCCCATTCTCACTAAAATCACCATAATTAAACAAAATATCGCCTAAATACAAAATTTCCTCAACATCGTTATTCACACGCTTTGCCTCATCAAAAGAATCAACCCTTAAAACACTCCCATCTTTTAACTTAACAACAGGACCCTCAATAGAATCATTAGGAGTAATTGCAGCGGCCTTTCCAGGTCTTTCGACCTTCAACTGAGTACCTGCAGCAATAAACTGATTACAAAGATACATCGTCGCAGGATTCATAGAAGCAGCAGAGAAACCATTCAAACGAGAACGACCGTATCTTAACCTAAAACCACCTGGAGCAAGAGGAAAAGAGAAAACAGGTCTACCAGCAACCAATTCAGAAATATAAGCATAATTTGGTGTTAGGGAAGTTTTTGCCTTTTCTTTTTCTGACTTCGCAACACCACCCTTTGCCTTCATCTT
This sequence comes from uncultured Methanosarcinales archaeon, assembly GCA_964653825.1. Classification (GTDB taxonomy): domain Archaea; phylum Nanobdellota; class Nanobdellia; order Woesearchaeales; family CAZZHT01; genus CAZZHT01. The sequence continues at coordinate 4,872 of CAZZHT010000006.1, read as the reverse complement.
TTTTTGTAACTTAAGAAAATCACCAAGCCAATCCCAAGACAAATTAAAATCCTTACCCCACTTACCCAATCTCTTCCAGAGCTTTGGTGCCTTAAGCGCAACCATTGAAAGTACAAGAGCCATACCGCCCCTAATTTTGTTTGTAGGAATCCTATCTAAATCCTTATAATTACTAACTTCTATCTTTTCAGTAGGATCACCCGAAATCTCGACAGGTAGGTGCGACCAAATAAACCTAACCTCTTCACGTGAAGGAACATATTGGAGAGAAGTCACTCTTTCATTATAATCAAACAGTTCAGTAGTGTAACGTTCGACCTCCTTCTCATCAGGATCATATGCTGCAAAACCATGCTGAAGCCTAACAAAATCAGTCAAGAGAACACAAAAAGAAGCAGCAGTACCTCCAGCACCCCTAATGGGACCTGAGAAATTGGCTTCAACATATTCCTTTCCATCCCTCCTCTTTTTGATATTAAGACCAGTAAAACCTTCAAGAGGTGCAGAAACGATTCCAACAGTATGATAGGCAAAACCAGTTCTAATCCCAACCTCCATAGCTTCCTTAACATCATTAAACTTACAGAATTTTTCCTCACTAACTTCCTTAGCAATAACAAGAGCAACTCTCCAATCAAGAGGTTCATACTTTTTCTCCAACTCCTTTATTCTTTTAGTGAGTTTTTGTCCATCTAATTGAGGTGCAACAGTAGATATCAGTCCAAAAACCCTATCAGCCATATTTCGCGCAAGTTTTACCTCTACAAAGGTCTCAGGATCATAACCCTTTTTTCTGCATTTTTCACCAACATCATACAACCTATTAAGCTCCTTATTCAAACTATCAAAATATGCTTTCATCTGTTTTGAAGTCACAATAACCATATAACACCCCTAATTTATCATTACAAACTGAACCAAAAACCGAAACAATAAAAAACAAATCTAAAAGCAAAACATAAAAGTCAACATGAAACATGAAGCTAAAATTATGTTTGATTGAAAAAAATACTAAAAAATCACTTACCAAAATTCAATATAGTAACCTCTCTTGTTCTCAAATTAATAACAGGAACCCTTGATGGCTCTGGATGATGTCCGACCTTTTCCTGAAAACTGGTCCTATCCTGCCAACAACTACTACTTAACATAGTAATTCCCTTGTAATTGGAAACAGATGTTTTATGGATATGACCCGTAGCAAAAATATCAGGAACCTCCTTGATAGCCATAAAGTCATCTCTTGGATCAGGTATATATACACTTGATGCGTGTGTCGGAGCTAAATGTCTTCTTTCCATTAAAAACTTCATAATCAAATCAGCCCTATCATAGCCCCCCTGTAACCTTATTGAATCAACGTTTGCAACATAATAATCGAAACTATAACCATGATACATCAGAACCTTCAAACCACTGAAATTATCTGACTTATCAATAGAGATAAGAGAAGGATTTGTAAGCATAATTGAATTTGATAACTCCCATATAGGTCTTGCAAAATCCTTACTAAGAGTGGGTTGTGGTTCCTCTAATCTAACAGCATCATGGTTTCCAGGAATCACAATCAATGGAATATGTTTAGGTATTTTAGAGAGATATCTTGCACACTCTAAATACTGTTGTTGAATATCTTTAATCAGAAGTTCGCTTTCCTGACCTGGATAAACACCCACGCCATCAACCAAATCTCCCAAAACAAAAACATATCTTACAGAAGATGCAATCATTCTCTGCTTAGGATCTGCACTTTTCCCATTAATCCAGAGAAGAAATTTTTCTAAATCACCACCCAAAAATTTTGTTGAACCAACATGAAGATCAGAAAGAAATACAGCATAACCATCATATGGGGAGGCCTTCAATTGAGTATTATAAATAACATCAGGATGGAATGCCTCAGTAGGAAACATAACCGTAGGACGATTGGACTTGCTATTAGATAGAGCTCCTCTAACTCCAATAACCTCATCAAGAACAAGATTTTTTGCAAACTCAAACAATTCAGGTTTATTCTCACTGAAAATGAGTTTAATTGAACCAGTAGGATCCTCCAAAGTAACCATGATGGAATGCCTTGCATTAATAATATCATAAACTATCCCAGTAACAGCAACAACATTCCTATCTATAGATGATAACCTAGAAATAGGTATAGCACTTGCCAACTGTTCTCGACTTCTTAAAATTCGAGATAAAAATTCATATCTTCTATTAAAATACTTCACAAAATCCTGAACATTTTTCTTTTCAGTATAATCTTCATATGAGAAAAGCACATCAACTCTTCCAACTAAGCTCTTAAGGTCCTTAACAAAATTAACCTCTTTAACAGCATCATCCTTAGAGCCATCATCATTCTTAGAACAATTATCATTTTTAGAATCACTACCATTCTCATTAGTACTGCCAACTTTTGTAGGAT
>CAZZHT010000006.1:0-2347 GCA_964653825.1 uncultured Methanosarcinales archaeon | reverse complement strand
TTATCAATACTACTCTTTCCAAAGCTATCTTTTTTATAATCTCCACTCACATTAGCTTTATTTTTCTCATCTTTAATAACTGAAAGCCCAACAGAAACACCACTGTTAGCTTCATGACCAATTTCTCTACTCGCACTAACAGAACTAATAGAACTAACACTAGAATTACTAAAAGTAGAATCATGATTGACCTTACCCAAAGAACGATCCTTGCTAACAACTGAAAAATCACTATTAATTCCAAAAACCGAATCAAAACGCTTCAGTAGCTTATCATCACCGCTTAATTCAAAATCTGAGAGAGATTTATCATATTCAATCCAATTAAAATCCTTAATTAGAGAAGAAAAATCCGATTTACTCTTCAAAAAAAAAGAAATAACCTCAGGAGTAATAAGAAAGAAATCTGAATTAGAAAACAAATTAAAATTTTTAGTACAGTAACCATAAAACGAATTGAAAACATCCTTTGAAAACATATCGAAAGTTTTACCATAAACAAAAAGATCTAACTTTCGAAACTTATCAATTAAATTCCTCTTATCTGCTTCTGATATCATAATAAAAAACCCCACAAACCTCACTAAGAAAAAAAACTTCTTAAAAAAACAAATAACAAAAACAAATTAAACAAATTAATCAATAAATAAATCGTTTAAAAACAGATTAATAATCCTCACAGATTAGCTTATTTTAGCACCTTTTTTTAAAACAAAAAAAAGATAAGAAAATAATGAAAAATCAATCAAGGTGCAAATTTGACTTCAAAATAGCAAGTACCTTATCATATAAATAAAAAGGAATCCCTAACTGTATTTCTCTAGTTCTCCCTCCCCGGCCCTTTGAAATAACAGTAGCATTAATAATACCTAAAGTATTCAGCTCAGAGATAATATCAGATACCCTTCTCAAGGTCAATGCTCTCAAACCAGACTTAGTACAAACATCTTGATAAATAGAATAAACACTACCTGTAAAAATAGAAGCATCCATACTTTTTTTGCTTTTAAGAGCTGTGAAAATACTATATAAAGTAGCATGAAACTGAATAGGTTGCGTTTTAACAATATCCAAGATTCTATCTCTTTCCAAAGTACTCTGTGCCAAATCCAAATGCTTGATATCAATTGTTTTTGAAAACTGTCTCTCAGCAATTTCTCCAGCAACCCTTAAAAGATCAATAGCCCTTCTTGCATCCCCATGTTCCTTAGCAGCAATAGCGGCACACTTTTCAATCATCCCTGCACTAACAACACCATCCTCAAAAGCAATTTTAGATCTCTCATGGAGAATATCATAGAGTTGTTTAGCATCATAAGGTGGAAAAACCAGTTCTTCCTCACCCAAAGAGGACTTAACTCTTGGATCAATAGAATCAACAAACAAAAGATCGTTTGAAATTCCAATCACACAGACCACAGAGTTCTTAAGTTCGCTATTAATTCGTGTCAAATTATACAAAATATCATCACCTGCCTTCTTAACAAGTTGATCAACCTCGTCAAGAACAATAATCAAAAGAGTTTTCTTTGACTCAAGAAGATTATAAAAAATCTTATAAACCTCATCTGTAGGCAAGCCAGTAGCGGGGACATCGGAGCCCAACTCATTAATAAGATTAGAAATCAATCTATATTCTGTATCTGCAACTCTTTTTAGTTTACAATTAATATAAACATCGCTAACAGCAAGATTCTTAGACCTAGTAACCTTCAGGAGTTCATTCAAAGTATACTTAACAGTAACGGTCTTACCCGTACCTGTCTTTCCATAGAGAAAAAGATTAGATGGCTTCTCCAATCTCAATGCAGGCGCGACAATACTCGCAATCTTCTGGATTTGTTCATCTCTGTGTTGAAGAGAATCAGGGGAATAATCCGACTGAAGGACCATCTTATTCTTAAAAAGACTTTTAGATGAAACAAAAGTTTCAAAGAATTCAGTTAAATTTTCTGCCATTTTTCATACCTCAGATAAAAACTAAAAAAGGTTCATACAAACTACAAACAAAATAAAAGCACAGCAACATCAAACAACAAAAAATAAAACAACAATATTATAATAACGCTTAAAAACAAATTTACCTATTTCACATACAAACAAAAAAACTGAATTAACTAAATAAATTAAATCAACTTAATTAACAAAACTAACTAAATAAGGATAAAATCATTTCATTAAAAAACATTCTGACACCACAAAACATATATTACAAAAACACTTTCAAAGGAAATAAAAGCCATACCCTTTGATTTCCTATGGAACCTGTTCAAAGAAAAAACGAACTATTAGCCAAATAATAAAATAACCCAATAAGTAGCAAGAACTAACAAAAAGAACAACAAAT
>CAZZHT010000005.1:19807-22600 GCA_964653825.1 uncultured Methanosarcinales archaeon | reverse complement strand
CAACTATAGATAAGAAAGAAACAAAGAAAGTAAGAAAGAAATAAAGAAATAAAAAAGTATCAATTTAAAGATAAATAATAATGTTTTTAAATAAATAATAATGTTTAAAAAAACAACTGATTTGAATGAAAAAAGGGTTTTTAAGGACCTAAACACAAATAGAATAGGAGTAAAAAGGACAAATGTGGGTAGAAAAGACAAGAATGAATGAAAAAGATGATTATATGTTAAGAATGAGGCCTTTTGGCCCTGGATTTATTACGACTGTTTTGTTAATCTGATCAATGGTATTAAAGTTCTCATGTAAATGTCCTGTGAAGCAGTAATCAAAGTTGTTCTTTTTTAGAAATGCACTAAGGTACATGTTACCTACGTGACCTGTTTCTAATAAGTCATTTCTACAACCATAGGGGGGACCATGAGATACAAAGATTTTGAGTTTTGGTTTAAAGTAAGATAGAGAATGCTTCTTTTTATATTCTGAGATAATAGCATCAATGTTGATTGTCGAGAGAAATTTCTTGTATTCATAACTCCTTGGAGAGAATATGCCTGCACTGAAACCTATTAAGAGTATGTCTTTAAAGAAGGCATAGGTCGAATCTATGAAATGTATGTTTTTTAGATTGTGTTTTTGTATTAATTTGATGACTTCTTCATTGAGTTCATGATTGCCATTTATTAGATAGAGATTCTTGAATTTATTTAGCAATTTAAGCAAATTTGTAAGGTTTTTTGAGAAAAAGGTATAATCCCCACAACAGATTGAAAAGTCGCAATTTTGGGATTGTTTTGCGAGATTATTCATTAATGGCCTCATTCCATGGGTGTCTGTAAATACTAACAGTTTCATTTTTGATTTTGAGTTCCTGCACTTATTAAAAAAACTTGTTAAAGAAAATGAATAAAATCAGAGTTAAAGAAAAATTAGATAGTAATTAAGAATATTTGAAGATAATTAATGAAAAACATATAAGTTTAAATGTGTAAAATGAAGATAATTAAATAGAGAATAATGAATTGAAGATAATGAATGGACCCGCCCGGATTCGAACCGGGGACCTCCGCCACGTCAAGGCGACATCATAGCCACTAGACAACGGGTCCAAATAATTAACTCATTTATGTAAATGTACACAAGATACACTTTTAAAGGCGTATCTATGGGTATTAAAAAAATGTTTATAAAGTTTTGTTTTTTGATATTTTTTGTGATTTTGTGATTTTATCTATTAAAGGTACACAGATTAATAAGGATTCTCTATAAATAAGGATTCTTTATTTAAGAGCATTATTGAAATCTAAAAGTCAGTTTTTAAATTAAATTGAAATTAAAAAAATAGTAATAAAGCTTTTCTAAAGAATAAATGATAAACCGAAAAATGTATAAATCAATAGTGCCTAACAAATTGATATGTTTATTAGAAAGAAACGAATCAAGAATAATGAGTATGCCTACCTTGTAAAGAACAGATGGAAAAAGAAGTGGAATAAGGGCAATTCAAGACAGAAGAATATAAAGTACCTTGGGAGAGTGTTCAATTTTAATCAGATGATGGGAGAGGAGCAGGCTATACAGAAAGTCAATAAAGGTAGTACCTCTGAAATGGAATTTGGCAATCAGGGTTCTGAGGTGTATAGTGAGGAGCCAAAAGAGAATTTTAACAATGACAATAATATGGATAATCAGGAAAATAGGGATAATAAGAACGATAACTATTCAGAGGTTTTAGAAACAGATAATGGTGCTGTATCAGCAGATGATAATAAGAGTTACAAGAATACAATTATGCATATGATTAAACAGAGTCTTTTGAATATGAATTTTAATAGAATTGATGATAAAAACAAAGAGATTTTTCAGGGATTCTGCGACGGAAAACAAATAAATGTGGATCTAAAAAGACTGAGGGTTTTTTCAGATAAAAAAAGGAAAGCAGTTATTGAATTGAACGAGGGTTTTATGTGCGATTATACTCTCAGAAATCTTATGAAAGTAGAGTATTTTGGAGAGGAAAGTAATACTTTTGCTTATAAGCTTGCAGATTTAATGCTCTCTGCAGGATTAAAACCCAAAGAAGAGGATTTTGTTGATATCATTAACACCTTAGTAAAAGATTATGAAGATAAGAGAAATAAACTAAGAATAGAAGTTTTTGGAGAAAAGTGATAATAAAGAAAGTAGTAGCGAATATAAAAAGGAAAAATAAGCAAGCGATATGAACAGAATATTAGTTAATTTATAAAAGTTAATTAAAAATTGATTGATAAAAATCAAAAGATTTATAAATGAGGTGGTTACCCTCTTATTTTGTGAATGATCATAGCAGACTGGAAACACCCGATCCCATCCCGAACTCGGAAGTTAAGCAGTTTGCGTCTGGCTGAGTACTATTCTATGAATGGAAAAAGCTGGATGTTATTCACACTTCTTTAATTCTATAATTGAGTAAAGAAATTCAATTGGGTAAAAAGAATTCTAATAAAAGAACCAGCGAGGTGAAGTCCTAATTAATGAATGTAATAGTTGGTTATTTGGTTATAACTCATTAATTAGAGGATAATGCTTATTATAAACAGATTGTTTTCTGTTAGTTTATGAGATGAATTGGTGTTTATCTAGATTAACTGGTTTCAGAGAGTAACTTGTTGGGTTAATTAAAATCAGATTAAATTGATTAGTTAAGGTAAGAGAAAGAGGTTTGGGGTTAGTTAGGCACCATTTGTTTTGTGGGCTTTGAAGGAGTTTGGCATATCAAATAATCTTTTTGTTACTCTAATTAAATGGAGCAA
>CAZZHT010000005.1:17008-19707 GCA_964653825.1 uncultured Methanosarcinales archaeon | reverse complement strand
AAAAGATAAACAAATTTTATATTAGCTGTAAGTATTAAATCATATCAAATCCTATTAAATCAATTGAAGCAACAAAGAAAAGCAATAAATTGAAATTATAAATATCAGTATAAATATCAGCGGTAAATACATAGAAGTAGCAATGTAATGTGAATGTGAGTATTAATGTGAATTTTGGTTAATAAATTGAGATTGAGAATCTAATACAGGCAGGCGTGATTGAGGTGTCCAAGAAAAAGAGTTTTTACGATGAGGCTGTGGAATACTTGAGGTTTAAGCATGTATTTGATGGCATAAGAGATATCAATATCTTAATTGATTTCGAAAGCGATTATAAAGAAGTAATAGTTAATACTGATAAGGATAGCTATTCTTATGTGATTATCAAGTACCTTAAGGATGATATTTTTAAAACATCTCTGGAAAATAAAAAAATTGTAACAAAGGATTGTAAAGAGAATAGAAATTTCCTGATTAAGAAGTGGTCTGAGTTCATAAAGGTTAAGAATCTTATTGTTTATTTTATTAGTATGAGGGGACATGAACCAACGATGTGGAGCATTAATCCCTTTGTTCATAATCAACTTATGGGAACCAAAAACCTAAATAGAGTCATAAGTTCGCTGGCTTCTAAGAAATCTTAAGTGTTCTAAATGTTGTGAAAATACGGGTTTTTTGAATCTGAATCTTAATTTGAATTTTGAAGCTCCGGAAAATCGTGCTAATATTTTTTTAATATTTTTGTTTAGTGTTTAGTTTTTAACGTCTGTTAAGGTATGGTTACATTTTGTTAAGAATTTTAATAAAATGAATTTGGGTTAGGTTTGAAAATATGGAAGTTGTTATTCGTTCATCAGATACTAGAAATATTGTTCTTCGATGGTATTATTTTATCTTTTACCCTGAGAGGGCTTATACAATTATAAAAAATGAACCTTTGGCACATTCTATCTTCATTAGTTTTTTTTCGAATTTTTTTGGATTGTTGTATATTTTTTTTCTCTCTGCTATTTTTGAGATTATACTTAGGATGAGCGATATTGTAAATTTAAAAAATAGTGTTGCTATTGCTTTTGAGATTGTGTTATGGGCATCTTTTCTTGTTTCATTGATTATCTTGGGTTTGGATTTTCTTTTGGCCTTGTTTACCTATTCGTTTGCTTATAAGTTCAAATCGGCTTCATATGAATCAGTTCTAAAATCATTTTTATACTCATCAATGATCCCGGTTCTGATTTTCATAGGTTATAGAATTTTACAGTTGCTGGTACCTTTAGGGCTCATGTATTTAGGAAGGATGAATCAAAATTCATTTGCAATCTTGAGAGTGAGTCATGCAATCTATAGTTGGGGGTCAATTTTTGATTATATTGTTCTAGCTTTGGTTATTGTAAACTTTTTTTATTTTTTAATAAAGTCAATGGCTTATTTCTTGAATTTAAGAGAAAAGGATGTGCTTATTGCAACGCTGATTCCATCATCAACAATCCTCTTTTTGATGCTTATGTTATACGATCATATCGGAACAGCTTTCTTGGGCTTACTACGCCTGTGATTCATATGTGATTCATAAGAGTGTGGGTGTGATTTGCTTTAGTTGTCTAAATGTATTTTTATGAATTAAAGAGATGTATTCCTAATATTTCTATTTTTATAAATGATTTCTATAAATGATATATCATATGGTTGATTATAAAAACAAAGTCTTAAATAATTAGTTTTATTTCTTTATTGATATGGATAGTATGAATAAACAGCTCAGGGATAATTTTAGGTTACTTATTATTGTGCTTTTGATTACGACAATTATTTTCTATGCTGCTGACAATGTCAAGCTAAGTAAGGTTGCTGGAAAGGAGAATCTTCTCATTGGCGTACTTGAAAATGTTAGTTTTTTTGGTAATGAATATAGTGTTATTAAGTTTAATCTGAGCAAAGATAGGTCTGTTGAGGCAAGATTTGATTATCAATTGTATCCATCTCTAAAGTGGATGTCGGATTTATCAGTAACTTTGGCTAAGAGCTGTGACGATTATAATAGAAACAATGAGGCCGGTGCAAATATTGATACAAATGATCATTTAAGTGGTGAAAATATAAATTTAAATGATAACAAAGATACAGATAAGAAAGATACAAGAATCAATAAAAGTGGAAATAAGAATGGTATTTTGAGTTCGAATTATAATAAATCCTGTTGTAAAATAAAGGTATTTAACTGGTGGATTGAAGGAAGGCATATTAGGGCATTTACATTTTTTACACCCATTATCAGTTCTCCTTCTGCTGATTATATGCTGTTTATGAAAAATCCAAAGTGGGATACATTAAAGGATGGTGATTTTTCAAATAGAAGGATTATCAGAGCTGTTGATTTTGCCCTTACTTCAGATAATGAGAGTGCTTTGATTGATGCAATGAGAGAGTCAAATTCAACATTACTCTATTTGACTTTTGACGATTTAAAGGATGAAGAAAGTATGATTGGATACTTAGAGAGTAAATCTAAACCAAGTGATGCTACAGAGATAATAAAGAGAAGCAATTTGTATAGGGCGTTGAAGGGTAGTTTTGATGGATTGTACCTGCTGTATCAAGGAAAGTATGCTGTAGTTTATTCAATCATACCTATTAGTGAATTAAGGAATATGTGTTACGGGTCTCAATCACATGGAAGAAGCAATAAGAGCAAGATAAGT
>CAZZHT010000005.1:8407-16908 GCA_964653825.1 uncultured Methanosarcinales archaeon | reverse complement strand
AGTAATAATAGTGACAATATCTACAAGAGTAGCAATAGTGATAATAAGAATAATAATGGAGATGAAGAATCACAGAATTACCCTGGAATAAAAATATGATTGATAATAAGAAAAATAAGGGAAACGAAAAGAAAACGTACAGAAGAGAACAATAGAGTAATAAAAGGGGATTTTTATAAATTAAATTATCAATATTGTACATAGGTATTACAGATATCTAACGACACATAGAATTATGATATATTTTTGTGAATTCTTTTAGATATTTTGAAGTGATGTTCGTGTTGTTGATTATTATTATGTTTTCATAGTTGTGATGTGCAGCATTGTTTGATGGATTGTATGAACCGGTGATTACTATTTTTTTATCAATTATGAAGACCTTGTTGTGCATGGTGTTGGGATTGGTATCATTACAAACGATGATGTTGTTTCTCTTAAGTGTTTTATAAGTGCTGTACTTGTTTATTTCTCTTTTTTCAAAGACGCCTGAGATGTTTAAACCTAAAAGATGTAGTGTTATTAGTTCTTTAGCAATTTGTCTATCTGTGAAAGAAAAGGTCATGAAGAATACTGATTTTTTTGCTGTTTTTAAGACATTTAAGATGACCATAGGACATTCGTTGGTGTGGCAAAAATAGTTTGAGATTGTTCCTGAAGGAGTTTTTATAATATGGTATTCGAATGGAGATTTAGATTTATAGGATGTGATATTTTTTGATTTTTTTATGAGGTTGAATTCTGTTAGATAGTTTTTTGATAGAAGTAGGGATTTTATAATGATTATGTTATTGTTATTCTTGAATAAACCTGTGTAAGTGGGGTTTGTGGATCCTGTGATTATTGTTGTTCCATTGATTATACAAAATTTGTTATGCATTATTGAATCATCTAAAATGGGGCGAATGTTGATGTTTGATTTGTGAATGATTCCCTTTTTAAGGTCTCGTTCATAGTTGGTTTTGTCCATTATCACGGCTGTATTGGTTTTTTTGATGATTGAGATTATTTTTTTGTCAGAGAGGTCATAAAAGGCACATTTCGATGACACTGAAGATAATAGCAGAGAGGATATCTCTGTTTCACAGTTGTCCTCTGGACAGAAGTAAACCCTTATCGTTGTGTTCTTCTCAGAATATATTTTGTTTGGTGATATTAATGATGTTGTTTGATTTGCTGGATTTGTTTTTGTGATTAATGAAAAAAATCCTAAAGAAAACGAGTTCTTCAAGTGAGGATGTGAGGATTGAAGTATTAGTAATGAGAGTATAAATATCAAAACAAAAAAGAGGTAGGATAGCGATGATACTGATTTTTTAGAAATTATTTTTCTCATTTATTTCAAAAGAGGCTTGATTGTTTTTAATGTTTGTTCATGGTAATTGCTTATTTTCACGAAAAGGGTTGTGATTCTGTGATTTTTGGTCATTTATGATATGCTTTTTGTCTTTGTGATTTGGTATTTGTGATATGAGATTTTGTTTTCGTAATGTAAGTTATATTGCTTTTTTGATTGATAGTATGTTGTAACTGTAGTTTATACTTTTGTTTCATTATGCTAATCCACTTAATGAAATTTATTTGATGAAAAAGATATCTGGAGGAACTATATTGTGAAGAAATCATCACCATCAATTAAGGTCGTAATGTAGGGTTTTCCATTTCTTATTATCATTGTGTGTTCAAATTGGGCAACCATCCCTTCATTTTCTTCTACCAATGGAGGGTATTCTGAGATGACATGGTCTTTTTTAAGAAAAGCTAATCCAATTTTAAGTTCAGGTTCATTAAATTCACGTTCTAACCACCTTCTCGCAAAGGGCAGGCCCTTATATGTTTTTATGTGATTAAGTAGTTTTCGTGCATATGGATTCCTCTGAGGTTTGGGGTTCAATAACATGTAAACACCAGCATCACCCTCTTCCTTCACGAACCCTAACCCGTCTGTGGCAAAGGGCTCTATTGCAATTATCTGATTTTCATGAAGAGATATGTCGGAACCATTATCAAAGTTTGGTATACCTGGTGCAGTATGTATCTGATATCTGGCAAGACCATGACCTGTTAGATTTTTTATTGGTTTGTAACCTAAGGATTCCATTGCTTGATTTATTGTTTTTCCAATCTGAGAAAGAGTTACACCTGGCTTTACTAATTTGAGAGCATTCTTTAATGCCTGTTTTGATGCCATTAACAAGTTATCGTAATCGTCACAGAGCGCAACAGTTCTTGCAGTATCGGCAATAGCACCATTAATTGAAGTCCCTAAATCAAGCTTTATAACATCTCCTTTTTTTAGCTGATAGTCGTTTCCTTTGTACGGGCAATAGTGAGCAGCAGTTGAGTTCACTGACATCTGAGCAGGAAAGCCAATTTCAGCACCTTTTTCAATAATCTTTTTCTCAATTTTATCAAGTATTTCTGATACATAAGCTCCCGGTTTTATTAAACTAATCCCATACTTCATGATTTCTGAAGCGATTTTTCCTGATTTTATCCAATCTGAAAATTCTGTTTCAAATTCCATTTTTAGGCCTCTTAAGATCCTTTGTTTTTTTGTTTGAGCATAATTTAACAATTTAGCAAATGGTTAAACAACGAGTTGTTTAGTTGGTTTGAATGAATTGATTTTTTGTGATAATTTTTTCTAATACTTCATTAGATTGTATTATTTAATATTTGGTATTTTTCATTAAATAATTATATTATCATCTATAATAAGGATTTATTTCTTATAGTGTTGGTAGTGTGATTACAATAATTACAATGTTATATGCTGTGAGTGTGTCAGTGTTCTTATGCTTTTTGGTATTTTAAATTATGATGATAATAACAATGAAAGAAAAATATGGTAAAAAAGTCTAATAGAGTGTTCATTTTTTTATTAATAACAATTTAGTGAAAATAAAAGTTAACTAAGAATTATGAAGAAGTATTTCAAATAAAAATTAATAAGCTGGTGAATTAATGATGAGATGTAAAAGATAAAAGATCAACAAGAGTTGAAAGGGAAATGGTTTTAATAAGAGTATAGAGAATCAACAAGAGTATAGTAATAACATAATACCAGGTAATTTGGGTTAGATAAGGTAAGATGTATTAAAAAGGTATGTTAAAAAGAAATGTTAAAAAAGTTAAAAAAGATTAAATAAAAAAGGTTTGTTTGATAAGCTCCACTATCGCTTATCTCTTATCTTTATTTTTTACTGTTTTGGGTTTATTTCAATCTATTTTTGTTGGCATTGTTTGAGGGTCTTACTTTTTCTGCGCCTTTCCCTTTGTGCCTAAGCCCACGAGTTGCTTTTCCAGCACTTGTTAACCCTCTAAAAACCCTTCTTTCGTGCTGGGGTTCCGTGACCCAGTTTAAGTCCTTATCATTTATGATTTGAGGATGGTTTGGATCAACCAAGATTACTTCATACCAACGATTGTATTTATTAACACCAACATAATAACTATTTAAAACTTCAAGATTTGGATATTTTCGTGCCACTCTCATTTCAGCAATATTTCTGGGGTTTAAAGAAACTACTTTATTTCTTCTATTTGTTTTTCCTCTTCTTCCACCAGCAAATTGCTCTCTTTTTCTTCCGCCCCTAGGAACTCTCTGCCTTACAACAACGATACCTTGCTTGGCTTTATAACCTAAGGATTTCGCACGATCAAGTCGAGTAGGTCTCGCAATTCTTACAGTTGCTGGCTGTCTGGACCACTCAATAATTCTCTGTTTATATAAATCTTTTACTTCTTTTGATTTTTTCCAACCTTCTCTGAGGTATTTATATAATCCCATTTTTAGCCTCCGTTATTTGATTTATATCCTAAATGTGTTTGATTTCTTAAATAATCCATCAAACAATTCAGTAAATAAAGGTTCGGGCAAGCTACTACCTACATTCCTTTATTCTGTGCTTTTTGGATATTGGTGTATGGGTATGATAATTCTTTTAAAAATGTTTTTATTATCAATCGTTTAAATAAAGATAAATATTTTTCTTAATATTTTTTATTTTGTCAATATTGGTGGTTTTGCCAACACTAAAGGGTTTTGTATTATGTTTTCTTGAGATATTATGATAATTGTTAAAAACAAGAAAAAGAATGTTTGAAAAAGGTATTACAAGGTAATACTTTTTAGTTGTTTTGGCAATTTTGTGTGTGTTTTCATATTTTTTATGTGTTTTTCGTTGTTTTTAAGTGTAGATAAAAAATCAGGAATTGTGAAAAAAAGATTGATGCAATGAATATTTGATTTGTATGACAATTAAACATGTCTTAGAGATTAAATAAGATTTGAATGAAATAAGGTGTGAAAAAAGAGGGTGAAAAATGAGTTATACAAAATATAATGTGGATTATTACTTTGCGTTGGAGGATTCAGAGCAGGGTTTTGATGAGGGTGATGTGAAAAATGATGGAGGTCTCATTAGTCGTATAATTGATAGAAAAGAAAATAAAAAAGAAAAGAATACGACTAAAAGATTAGAGAATATTTCAGATGAAAATAAGAGAGTTATTCGTGTTGGTTTTAGAAAAGGTAATTTTTTTGGAGTTTATACGATTAAGGGAGATGAAAGTAGTGTTGAATCTGAAAGTTGGTTTGATGAGGATGATTTAAAGAGATTAAGTATGTTAAAGAACACATATGACGGCGATACAGGTATTGATCTTTTAACTGAACGGCTCTTTCAAGAGAGTGGTTTTCCGGTTGGTACTATTGTTCCAGTATATAAGGGTCAAGAGCTGTTTGATAATTATGAGATTATAAACAGTTATTTTGATTCCATGAAAATGATTTTAGAGAGGGTAAAGAGCGTCTCATCAAAGATGAGCAATCTTATTTATAAGTAATTATGAGATCTTTGATTTTATTGGGTTTTATTGTATTTGGTATTATATAAGTGCGATAAATGTGTTTTTTAGGGGTTATAATTTGTTATTATTTCCTTTATTTTTTTATTTTTTATTGTATCTTTTTGATTAATAATTAATCTTTAAGTGACTAAGTTAATGATGAACTAAGCATAATTAATGTATTGAACGAATTTGTTAAATGAATAATTGTGTTAAACAAATAATGATTGGACAAATAATAATAGTCAGAGGTGATTTAATGGTTAATGATGAGTTCTATGAAGATGATTGTAGGATATATTTTGCTGTTAGTAAAAATAATAATGGTTTGGTTGTGGGTGCAGGATATCAACCACTCTTTACAAAAATGCTCTTCACGAAATGGATTGTTTCAGATAAGAACATAAAAAAGGAGTATACTAAAGAAGTTTCACTTTATGAACAAGGGGAGCCAAATAATCAAGGTAGTGATTTTGATAAGGAAAATTGGTTCGAGAAGAGTAAAGGAAATGGTAATGAAAATGAAGGACTTGATAAGATTATAAGGGGGTTGTTTAGAGAGGCAGGATTTTTAAGTAAAGATATTGTTAGGATTCCAAGAAATAGTTATGCTCTTGGAAGTGATTATTATGGGATTGCAATTAATAAGATACTTAGTGAAATTAAAGAGAACATTAACGGCTGGCCAATGAATGTGAATTATACTAAAATGGGATATGAAGTTTAATACTTAAAGATAATTAATTCTAAGTATTAACTAGATGATATGAAACGATAATACGAAATAATGCAGGTTTTTAAGGTTGTTTCCGAAAGTTTGATGTTGTTTGAATCTTTTTGATGTTTATTGTATTCTTATTTGTTCCCATTTCGATGAATCTTATTTTGATTTTTTATGTTTTTATTTCTTCGTTTTTTGTTGTTTCTTTTTAATGGTTCATAAGATATATAAAAGAAGCATTTCTCATGTTGTTTTATTACTCTGTTTTTTAAAGATTGTTTTTCCAGGAACTTTGTTTTTGTCCGTATTTGAAATTTTAAGTTGTTTTTCATTTTTAATTTTTGGTTTTTTATAATGATAATAATATAAAGAACGATATAATGATAATAATCCATTAATGGGTGGAGGATGATTTCTTGGAAATGAATATGAAAAATAATAAAAAATCAATCAAATCTCTGAGCATTGCACTTATAATAATTGCGGTTCTCATTCTTGTTTTAGTAGTTATTCAGACGGTTTTTATTTCAGTGTATAATGAAAGTTTTAAAGATAAGAATAAGATTAACTCATTGGATTTACTTGCAGTTAGTCTTGGTGGTAATAAGAGTTTTGGAAGCGTTATCCCTCTTTTCCTTCAAATTTCCAAAGGAAGTGGTAGGGTTTATGTTGATTCAACTCCCTTGGCCAACATAGATTTAGAATATTCAATTAAGTTTGCAAATCGATTAGCATGTAAGTTAAGCAATGTTGATTGTTCAGGTTTGAATTTCATGTACTCTTTGGAGTCAGGATCAGCTTTGTTGAGTGGACCGAGCGGTGGTGCTGCAATTACTGTTCTGACCCTTGCAACACTAAAAGGAGATAGTATAAAGAAAGGAGTGATTATGACTGGAACTATCAACTCAGGGGGTTTAATAGGTCCGGTTGGTGGAGTTGATGAGAAGATAAAGGCAGCTGCTCAGAACGGATACAATTTGATTTTGTTAGCAAATGGACAGGAATACAATGCATCAGAAGTTCCCGCAACGATTAAAGTAAAGGAGGTTTCTTCAATTTATGACGCTTATTTTTATTTTACGGGCAAGAAACTGAATCTTATTAATAAATCCTTTAATAAGAGCAATGAGTTTAAGAGTTATAGTAAGATAATGAGTTCATTGGCAAATAAGTTGTGCGAAAGAGCAATGGAGCAGTTCGATAATGTTAATGAAACCATTTATGATAAATTTAGAGAAGATAGAATAAAAAACGATTCAAGATGGATTTTTTACAGTAATGATTTAAAGAGCTCACTGAATCTGACACATATTGGATTGAATTTGATGAAGAATCAAGTTTATTACTCGGCAGCAAGTTTCTGTTTTAATGCCAATGTTAGGTTAAGAACGTTAAACTATTATGTTTCAAATTTAACGAAAGAGAATTACAGCGAATTAATAAATAAAGGATTTGAGCTGAATAAAGAAATTAATGATTCTTTGAATAAAAGAAAAATCACAAGCGTAGGGGATATTCAGGTGAAGTATTCTGTTCTGTCAAGATTAAAGGAGTCAATTAATGATTTGTTAAAGTTAAATCAGACAATATTTAATAGTTCAGGAAATAAAAATAAAACTAATAATTTTAATGATAAGAATCATAGTGTTAATGGTGATAGTGATAATCGTGATGTTAATGATAAGGTAAATAGTATAAATAATATAAGTAATGAAAGCATTTCGGACAATGATAGCATTAAGGCAAAGTTAGTTAAGATTATTATTTCATCGTATACTAAAGAGAAAAGATACTATGAAGCTTATCTTTTGGCTTATGGTTTAGAAAGAGCTTACAGTGCAGAGCTCTGGTCTCATTTCTTTGGATTGGATAAAAAGAGTGTTGTTATTTCAAAACAGGATCTAGCTATTAGCTGCAATGATCTCATTAATGATATTAATTCAGAAGCAGGCTATATTTCTGTTTATGTTAATTCATCTATTTTTGATTATAAGAGCAGTTTACAACATCTTTTGAAAGAGGCAAAGAATCATCAATATGAGGAGTGTATTGTTGATGGAATTATGTTGAAGGCAAAATTTAATTACATTTCTACAGTGATTTTTGTTTCTAAGAAACAGCTTCCAGATACTGCAAGAAGTGCAATCGATTCTGCTAAGGATCAGATTATACTGGCTTTCAATAAGGGCTCTTGGTCAATTCAGGCATATACCTACTATGAGTATGGAAAGGCACTTTATGAAGAAAAGGATTATCTGTCATCTCTGTTGTATTCTGAGTATTCTATTGAGTTCTCGAATTTTGATAATTATATCAGACGATCGGGAGAATCACTCTCTTTTTTCAGGAACCCTTTTTATAACAATCGTTTGAAGACGGTGAATTATTTAAATAGAGTAAGCTTGATTGTTGTTATCTTATTGTTAATTATGATATTTTTCGTGATTAAAAAGAGTAAGGATTTAAAGCAAGATAAGAAAGGAGATGTTAGAGTTAATAGTGTTAATAGTGTTAATAGTTATGATGAAGGTAATGGTAAGAAAAGCAATAGCAACGATGGTGAAACAAATAAAGAGATTAGAAATACATTAGGTGTAATAAATAAAAACACAGATAAAAGCAATTCTAATCAGATTAAGGTTGTTGGAGACCATACTGAGAAGTCAAGTTCAAATAATAACAGCAGCTTTAGGAACAATAGAGAAAAAAAGAATAGAAATGAAGAAAATAAAAAGATAATCAAAGTCGAGAAAAGCAATACTCGTAGCAAAAGCATAAGAAGGAGTAATAAAATAAAAGCTAAGAGAAGTGTTGTTAAGAATAGTAATAGCAAAAATAACAACAATACTCATAAAAGTAAAAAGAGTCGTAAAAGCAACAATCCTAAGAGTAAGAAAAGCAAAGGAAAAGTGATGGTTGGAAAAAG
>CAZZHT010000005.1:2313-8307 GCA_964653825.1 uncultured Methanosarcinales archaeon | reverse complement strand
GATAAGGATAAGAAAGGTAAGATAAAGGACAGAAAAACTTCAAGGGTATCAATTAGTAAGAGCGGGAAGAGTAAGAGTAAGAATGATAGGAAAGTAAAGGTTTCTAAGAAGTTGCCTAAATCTAAGGTCAATAATAGGATTAAAAAGAGTGGGAAAAGTAATAAAAGTAAGAAAGGAGAAAAAGTTAAGAAAAGTAAAAGTAGTAGTAGCAGGAGTAACAAGAGCAAGATATAAATGAAACTAAATGAATGAAATTAAAATATCTAAAATCAACAAAAGATAGCAATAGCAATAAGAGTTAGGAGAAGTTAATGTTAAACCAGGTTTGTTTGTAAATCAAAAGTAAAAAATAAGAAAAATAATTGTGTGAAATCTAAAATGACCTTTATGTTTTATTTATTGATTTATTCATTGATAGTTTAACCAGTAATTTCCTTAGTAGTTCTAGCCAGTATCTCATCCTGAGATTATGTTTAGATAGTCCTGGTTTGTTAGAAAGTTCTCTCTTACAATGTCGTTAATGATAAAGTGTATTTCTCTATCAGTTATGTTAAATTTATCTTCAAGTTCATTTATGAATGTGTCTGTGGATTGTAGGTTTTTGAAGACCCCTTCAATAATGTAGTTGTATTTGTTGTTTATTTTGTAAGCGTTATTGATGTTCTGATGTTTTTTTAGATAGTTTATGAAAGGTGTTTCTTTATCATGCGTAACGTTGATTTCTATGAAGGCCTTAATCGGAAAACCTATTTTGCTGAAGTTGATTAAGGTCGTGTGCCTTAAGATTACTTGATTTTTCTCGTTTGCTTTTATCCTATCATATAGAGTTGAAACAGGTATTTTTATTCTTCTGCTTAGTATGGTTAATGGAAGTCGGTCGTTATTTCTTAAGTGGCAAAATAATAGTTTGTCTTTTTCTTTCATGGTTACCACCTCGGTTGGTATTTGTTATAATTGTTTATCTGCTTGTTGCGTTTTTATTTTTTAGCATATAGTACATTAATTAGTATAAGCTGATATTTGTCTTTCATGGGACCTTATATTTTTAGGATTGTTTGTTTTGTTTTTTTAGTGATTACTTTTTTTGGTGATGGGAGTTGCTGAAAATGTGCTAAAAATGAAAAACTTATAAACATAGTGATAAAAAGATATGAATTATGGGATTTGACTTTTAAAAGTGTGCTTTAAAATATGTGATTAAGATGGAAAGAAAGATTATGAAATTGGGAAATTCGACAAATGTTATTTCATTACCATCATCTTGGATTAAGGAAAATGAGCTTAAGAAAGGGGATGTTGTTGACCTTAAGATTAGGGACGGGGTTGTGATTATTAATAGGGTTAATAGGAAAAAGAACAAAAGTATATATCTTGATATGAGTAAAAAATTTGTTAAGGAAGCTCTTGGTTTTATTGAAAATGCATATGTGGCTGGATACACTGAGATTAGAGTAAAATTACCCTTTAGCTTTAATAGTGAAAATGATGTAGAGAGTGTGTTAAATAATAATGTTAATGAAGAGAGTATTAATGAAAGTGGAAAGTATGATGAAAAGAGTGAAAATAAAAATATAATGAATGTGAGTAATGATAAGATAAGCGACAAATTAGATAAATCCTACAGAAGTAGCAATAGAAAAAAGGTCAATTGGATCGCAGAAAGCAATAGTGACAAAGACAAAAACAATCGTAGCAAAGGTAACAATGTTAAAGATGAGAATGATTCAATAAGGAATGACAAGGAAGGAATAAAGACAGGTGGAAAAAACAATATGAAAACAAATGTAGTAAAAGTCAGCAAAAACGATGTGATTAGTATCCACCAAATGATTAATATGCTCACCGGATTTATGGTTGTTTCTGAAAAGGGCAATACAATAGTTGTTAGAGAAGTAAGTGAGACAAATGATGATGAGTTAGATGTCCTAGTTAATAGAACAGTTTATTTATATCTGGATTTAATGAAAAGTATGATTGATTCATTAGAAAATCAGAATTTTGATTTGTTAGGAAATATGTACGAGAGAGATAGAGCTCTTAATAGGTATTTACTCTATACTTTGAGAATTATATTCAACACAAGCACATTGGTTGAATCAAAGAGAATGATTTATTATTTTTTTGTCCAGAGTATTGATGGTATTTTTGATAATCTCGTTAAGTTGGCTAGCTTGGTTTCATCTGAATTTTTGAACGAACTGGATAAAAATGTCAGTAAAAAAGTTGTTAAGGATGAAGCTATGAAAATCGTTGATGATCTTAAGGTTGTAGATAATTATCTTAGGATTTATGTGAGATTCTTTCAAAGTTTTAATTTGTCATATGCGGATAAAATGGTTGTGGAAAAGGAAAGAATTAAAGCGACTGGGTTTAAATCAAAACATAGCTCTTTTTTTATTTCAATGATTTCTGATATTTATTCAAATCACTTTTTGTTTTTACCATATCTATTAAAACTTAGGGAAATTGAAGAGTTTGAATAGGCGCTTTATAGATTGGAGCAATACATTGAAGCAATGTATTAAAGTACAAAAGGTACTAAGGTTATATTAAATTATAATATGTTAAAGCACAGCAATCGTAGTACATTAAAGCAGTGTATTAAAGGCATATCAAGGCAAACAACATTAAAATAGGATATAAGTAATATTAATATTAATCTTATGGGTTATAGTAGGAAATATGAAATTGAAAAAACATCATGAATCCAAAATAAACAATACAAAACAAATAATACAAAAGATAGTATACAAGATATATAATTTGAAGGGTATAATCCAAAACAGATAATATAAAACACATAATATAGAATATATGATATAAAATATGAAAGATACAATGACTGGATATGATATAATGTGATGTGGTAGAAATATCAGAGATAACATACGACATGTAGTGTATAAAAGAGAATGTAAAATATAATCTCTAAAATATAATATGTGATATCATGTATAAAATGGAACATGGATAATATAATAAATATAAAATTTTGATATTTAATATAAAATGTTTTATCTAATACAATAATAGCAATAGTTTTAATCGAAAAATAAGCAATGGAGATGAAAATAAATATGTCTGTAGGAAAAGAGAGGATTATGAGTGATGAAGATAAGGAGAGAAATAAAATTAAAGAAGTTCGAAAGAAAGTGAGAGATAAGAAATATAGGAAAGATGGTGTAAAGGGTAAAAATGAAAAAAAAGATATTAAAATAAATAATATCGACAAGAAGAATCATAAAAAAAGCAATAAGAGTAATAATAACTATCAAAAGAATTCTGATGAAAAAAAGGGTTACAGTAATGATAAGAAGGTTATTGTGATTTCTGGAACCCCTGGGACGGGTAAGACAACTGTTGCTAATAAGATTATTAAGATGTTGAAACCTTTTTTTGATAAGGGCGACATTGATTATGTTAATGTTAAGGAGTTTGTTGAAAAACATAAGATTTATGATTACTATGACAAGAATCTTGAGACCTTTATTGTTGATGTTGATACCTTTATTGATGAGCTAAGAAGGTATATTGATAATAGCAATTATGTTCTTTTTTTGCTTGATGGTCACTTAGGTTCTTATCTCCCTAAGGAGATTACTCTGTTTACAGTAATAACTGAGTGTGATATTAGGATTTTAAAGAAAAGATTGGAAGATAGAGGATATTCTGAAGTCAAGGTAAGGGATAATTTGGATTCTGAGATTTTTAAGGAGTGTTACTATGATGCTCTTGATAATAAGCATAAAATCAGTGTGATTAATACAAGCTTTATGAATGATGAGTATGAAAATAATGTAAAAGAAATTGCTAAAAAGATTAAGAGATATCTCAAAATCACAAATAGAAAAGAGTAGAGATTAAAGAGTTATGGACAAATATGTAGAGATGAAACGGTTATCAATGAAGATGGTCAGAGATGAGAGGATTATGGATTACATTGTTTCCTTTTGTTATTGTTGATTTAAATCAAAGTCCTGTTTCAATTCTTCAATATATTTCTTTATGTCCTTTTCTTTAATCTTTTTGATTTTGTTATTACTATCATTATTAGTGTTATCTGATTCATTTTCATCTGCTTTTTTATGTAAGTTTAAAGCATTTTCTAGTTCTCTGTCTGATTTTTCAATTTCTTCTTCATTTATTTTGTTACCCTTTTGCTCTTTAAACTCATCAACCATATTGCTGTTTTGCTCTTTATTTTCAGTGCTTTTGCTCATAACTGATGTCTGTTGAGCGTTGTTTGTTGCATTGATGTTGTTTGTCGTATTTAGAAGAGATTCTATTTTGTTTACTCTTTGATTGAGGTCATTTAGTTTTAGAGCAAGTTTATCAAAGGCATCAGATAAGGTGAAGAGAGTTTTTGAGAATTCTGTTATGTTCGTCATTTGATTTATTTCGGTTCTTTTTGATTCCTCAATCTCTTTTTTATTTACTTCTATTTTTTTGTTGATTAAAGTAATCCAGTTTTTTAGTTTGACGACTTCTGATTTAATGTCAATTAACAAATGAAGAAATTGATCATCCTTTGCTTCATCTGAAATGGATTTTGATTCTGATTTTGTGTATGTGTATGCCTGATTAGGATTTATCATTTTGTTTTATTTAGTTCAACTACCTTTTTAAATTTTGTGTATTACTTGTGCGTTAAAAGATTAAAAGTTTGTGTTAGGTGTGATTTTGATGTGATTTTAAATAAGAAAACCTATTGTGTAAAATAACCTGTTGTATAAAATAATGAATTCTAGATAGGATAAATCTCTAAATTGGTTATCAATGGATTATAGATGGATTATAGATTTGCTATCAATTGGTTATTGGTTGGTTATTAACTAGTTAGATGTAAGGTATATGAATGGGTGTTATATGTGTTTGTAAATGAGAACCAAAAGAACAGAACTAAAAAAATAAAATTAAAAGGATAAAATTAAAACACAAAAGAATTAGATGAGAAAATAGGATTAAAATATGGGTGAAAAAAGGGGTGTGTGCTGTGTTGCTTTCTAAAGTTATGTTAATTATCTAAGCATAGCTCTAAGTTAATCCTTTTTAGAGAGTGACTTTTTACCAATAAAATCGAAAAATTTAAATATAGATTAAAGTAGTTTAGAAAGTATGGCTAGCGAAAAACCCTTTGTATCAGCATTATCGTATTTTCAGGCCTTAGGCGTTTATGATGTAGTGTTACCTTTTTTATTGATTTTTGCCCTGACCTATGCTGTTCTTGATAAGACAAGAATTCTTGGAACAGAAACTGTTGGTAGTGTAGAGTATCCTAAGAAAAATGTTAATGCCATTGTTGCACTGGTCATCGCTTTTTTTACATTGGCTTCTTCAAGGGTTTTACAAATTATAACTGAGTTGTCACAGTGGGTTACATTAACGCTTTTTTCATTCTTCCTGTTTATGATGCTCGTTGGGTCATTTTATTCAGAGGAAGAACTTAAGAAGGGATTGAAGCTATCCAAGGGATGGAAAATCGCATTTACGTTCTTATCACTGGGATTAGTTGTGTTCTTTGTTATTTTTTTCATAATTACATCTTTTACAGATGCAGCCGCTATTGGAAAGGCAATGGGCTCTTGGTTCAATGAGGATACTCTTTCAATGATTGTCCTCTTAGGCCTGATTGTAGCAGCCATTGTTGTGGTTATGATGAGTGGAAAGTCAAAGGGGAGTCAGAGCTAACTAGGAAGATATAAAGGTTATTATAATAAGAAATGTTATTACAATAAAAAATTGATTTTTACTCGATCCCCTTTAGTGAATGGGAATTTTTATTTAATAATTTGACATTTGACTTGATAATCAAAATTAGTTTTATAGAATATTTACGAGATTTTTTAAGAATTTTAGAAGAGGTATCAAAATGTACGGTGTTGATGATGTGTTGGTTTTTTTGAAGGATCAGTTTGATGTTGTTAGTTTTTCTGTTTTTATAATAATATTTGCTATTGTCTATGCATTTATGGATAAAACAAAGATTGTTGGTGA
>CAZZHT010000005.1:0-2213 GCA_964653825.1 uncultured Methanosarcinales archaeon | reverse complement strand
TAATAATATTTGCTATTGTCTATGCATTTATGGATAAAACAAAGATTGTTGGTGAGAATAAGAAGGGAATCAATGCATTGGTTTCATTGGTTTTAGCTACACTCTTTGTGATCCCACATGTCACACCAGGGATTATGAATACTTCATCAGATCCAGTGGCTGTGGTTGCTAATTCAATTCCAGGTATTCTTGTGGTCATAATTGCAGTGTTTATGTTCCTGTTGTTGTTGGCAATGTTCGGAATTAAGGATATAAACCTTAAGAATTGGGTGGTTTCTGCTACAATTCTTGGAATTAGTATCTTTGCAGTTATTTATGCTTTTGGAACTGCTGCTGGATGGTTCAATGGAAGTGGAGTTGGGGGTAATACCCCTGATTGGGTTAATGGATTATTAAATAATAGTGATTTTTGGTCATTGGTGATTATGCTTTCTGCATTTGTGATTATTATTATGGTTGTGATAGGACCTTCTGAAAACAAGACGAAGAAGGATCATAAGGTTGCTGAAAATATTGCTCAGGGGTTCAGAGATCTTTTTAACCCAAATAATAAGAGTTAAAAGGTTTTATTGATTATTTTATTAATTCAGGGTTTTAATGCTTTTTAAGATAAATAAAGTGTGTTGTGAGATGGTTTATTATGTATGGTTTTAATGATGTGTTGGTTTTTTTGAAGAATCAGTTTGATGTAGTAACTTTTTCAGTATTTATAATCATCTTCACAATTGTCTATGCCATTATGGATAGAACAAAGATTGTTGGTGAGAATAAGAGAGGAATCAATGCATTAGTTTCATTGGTTTTAGCTACGCTATTTGTAGTCCCACATGTTACACCAGGAGTTATGAACACATCAGCGGATCCAGTTAATATTGTAGCTAATTCAGTCCCAAATATTTTAGTGGTAATTATTGCAATCTTTATGTTTATATTACTGTTGGCAATGTTCGGAATCAAGGAGATAAACCTTAAGAATTGGATGGTTTCAGTATCCCTTTTAGGTTTGGGTATTTTTGTGGTTTTTTATGCTTTTGGAACTGCTGCTGGATGGTTTGATAATTTTGGAACAGGGTCCAATACACCTGAATGGGTTAATGGATTATTGAACAATAGTGATTTTTGGTCATTGGTGATTATAGCTATTGTGTTTGTAATTATTATTGCAGTAGTTGTTGGACCTTCTGAAAATTCTTCAAGCCGGAGTGGAAAGAGTAATAAGGAAAATAGTGTTGCAAAGGGGTTAAGAGAACTCTTTAAAGGAGCATAAATAAATAGTATGAAAAAAGCGTAAGTCAAAAACATCTCTATATCATAGAATTATAATCGCTATTATATTTAATATGAAAATCAACTAAATAAAAGGAAAGGATAATAGGAAAATGGCAAATGTACTTGATTTATCAGTGGTGAACTATTTTAATCCGTTATTTGTGTTTCTATTCGTATTTGTTATTACTTATGCTTTGCTTGAGAAAACTCAGGTTTTTGGTAAGGGCAAGTCAAGCCTCAATGCTCTTTTGGCTTTTACAGTTGCAATAGTTTTTATTTTTTCAGAGCAAGCGTCACAAATTGTTGTTGGTATAATTCCTGGAATCGTTTTGATTACAGTGGTGTTCTTTTTTATTATACTCCTCATAGCTTTTCTGGGAATTGATAATAAGAGTTTGATTACTGTTATGGGTGGAAAGTATGCATCTTGGTGGATAATTATAGCAGTGCTGGCTATTGTGGGGATTGTTGCATCTACTATCTATGGACCACAGTTAGTTTCAGTAGGTACTGGGAGCTCACCTGTGAATACAAACTCGACAATGGGATCTACAAATTATACAAATGTTACAAGTACTACCACAGGTGACAATTCGTTTTATGACAATCTGAAGAATACTCTATTTAATTCAAAGTTCGTTGCAATGATTGTACTATTGGTTTTAGCAGCATTTACAATTAAACTATTAGCTTCTCCCCCGGGTGGAAAGTAAGATAAGAGCAAGCATTAAGATAGGGGCAAGCATAAGCACAAAATCTTCTAAGGTTGTTTGAATAGGATAGAATTGTTGCATAACTATAGTTTGTTTATCTTGCTTAGGAATTAATTCTTATAATCGGTTGGTTTTGTTAAGAAATATTCTATTTTCTTTTCTTAGTGGTTGTTAATAGAAATAAGTGCAATAAAAAAATAAAATAATCATTGTAATAAAAAATAATAATTA
>CAZZHT010000004.1:16869-26193 GCA_964653825.1 uncultured Methanosarcinales archaeon | reverse complement strand
TTATATCTGAGGGTATTGCAGATCTTCCACCAGAGGTTAAGAATAATATTGCTGTCCTCTTTCTTGATACAATGGGTATCTATTGGACTATGAAGTTTCCAAATAAGCAGGATGCTCTCTTGTTAAAGAAATGGGGCCTGAAAGCTAAGGGTCTTGATGTTAAGATATTTACACCAATGGGTTATTTTAATGATTTTAAGAAGAATGGTATTCCAACTGATGAGGCCTTTTCTATTGTTCCCTCAGAATTAAGTGCTAATGATTGGTGTAATGCTTTTGAACTAGATCCAAATAGTGCTACAGGGGTTATTATTACTAAGGTTATTAATGATTTGAAGAAGGAAAAGAGTAATTATAGTTTAGACGATATTATTGATTTTGTTAATCATTTTAAGGGTTTTGATGAATCATTGGTTGAAGGGGTTATTAATAGGTTTAATAATGCTAAGAATTGGGGTCTTTTTTCATCTCATGGAACTCCGATTGATAAGATTATTGCTCCTGGTCAGGTTTCTGTTCTGGATGTGAGCTGTTATGCTACTATACCTGGAAGCGAGGGTATTAAGTCACTTGTTGTTGGTATTGTTTCGCAAAAACTGTTTCTTCAGAGGATGGTTGAGAGGAGAAAAGAGGAGTTTAATGATTTGTATACGAGCATTGATATTCTTGCGAGTGACCAAAAGCAGACCGTTAGGAAAGAACCATTAGTTTGGATTGTTATTGATGAGGCCCACGAGTTTCTTCCGAGAGAGGGTAAAACTGCTGCGTCGGATTCATTAATAACAATATTGCGTGAGGGAAGACAACCAGGAATTTCTCTTGTGTTGGCGACGCAGCAACCAGGTAAGATACATACAGATGTTATGACGCAAAGCGATACTGTTATAGCTCATAGGTTGACTGCAAAGATAGATGTTCAAGCTTTAGGGCTTTTGATGCAAAGCTATATGAGACAGGGATTGGATAGATTCATTGATAATCTGCCTAGAAATAAGGGAGCAGCAGTTATCTTTGATGATCAAAATGAACGTATGTTCGAGATTCAAATTAGACCGAGGTTTACTTGGCATGGGGGTGGAAGCCCAACTGCTATTATAAAGAAAAATGAGATGTTTGATTTAAATATTAAGGTTGATGAAAAGGATAATGTGGAGAATATGGATAATACGGATAATCTAGAGAATGTAAACAATAAGGACGATATCAATGATGTCGGTGATGATTCTGCGGATGAGGATAAATCAAGTAATCAAGTGAAGTGAATGATAACAATACAAATGATGATAATAATAAGGGAGTTTGATTTTAGCTTTGTATGATTTATTTTCTCTGCTTTATTGTTGTCTGATTTGTTGAATTTATTTATTTTTGATTTGCTTCTTTTTATTTTATTTCTTTTTATTTTGTTTGTTTTCCTTTTTTTCTAGGGCTTTTGTTCTTAGGATGTTACTCTGAAGAGAATGAAGCCCTTATTCTTATAGGCAACAGGATATTTTAATCCTGCTTGGTTTATTATCTCCTGGGTTTTGTTTGGTCCTATGTAACCACTGAATCCTTTTGTTATGCAGTTCGTTGAAATTATGAGGTATTTGTAGTGCTCTTTGGTTAGGAATGAGTTAATGTTATTGAAGGATTTGTTTTTGATTTCTTTTTCGAAGTTCCAAACTGTGTCCCTCCAGGGATAGGATATTTGATCAAATCCTGTGACTAAAGATTGGAGATCACATAAGGCGAACATCGGTTGGTTTTTGAAGTTATCCTTTATGTAAGTGTAACCTGCTATTTGATACCGCGATGAGAATTTCTTGTAACCGGGTGGCCATAAACTTGTTTGGGTTTGCCATTTTGGTATGAATGAGCTTATGAATATTAAAAGAATGAATACTGCAATAGTGCTGTAGGTTATTTCTTTTTTTATTTTTAGTTTTGTTATGAACTCTAAACCAATTGCAGAGATGATTATTACTGGTAGTGAGAAGAAAGCCCAGAATCTTAGGGGCATCATGTTAACAGGGAGGGCATTACCCTCAACACCTATTAGTAAGAATGTGAGCCATGTTAGTAAAACTATTATTTGTTCTCTGAGTTTGTTCTTCTTTAAATAGTATATCAATATGCCTATGGAAAATATAAACAGGATAAACAGGAATGGTCCAAGTCCTACTGCTTGATCAATTCTGGAGTTGTTGGGGCTTGGGGCTGAAAAGAAGTCATGAAATGTAAAGGTTCTTGTCTGAGCTCCAATTCTTATTGAGAATGGTGTTTTGCCTGTTAGTGAATTGATTAGTTGAATTTTTGCACTATTTATCTCACTATCAGCACTTCTTCCCTTGAATTTGATTTCGGCAGGAATCCAAAACAAAGTGCTTAGGACGATTCCTGCAATTAGAGCTAAGGTTATTATGGTTTGGAATTTTTTATGATATACGGAAAGTACTATTATCCATAGGAGATACAATATGAAAAATATTGCCATAGCTGAGGGTTGACTTACAAACACACTTGCTATTATTAGTGAAAGTAATGAGAGTATTCCTATGTTGTTTTTTATGTTCTTCTTTGTTAGTTTGTTCTCCTTCTTTGAGGTGCTTACAAAGGTTGTGAAGTATAAGGCAATGATTATAAGGACCAGTGCATAGGTTTGTGCCCATATAAATCGTGAGGCGTAGCATGGTATAAAGGTGAGAATCATTGTAGAGTATAATGCTATTGTTCTGTTGAAGTATCTTTTTACGAAGTAGTACATGAAAAACACTGTTAAGCTTAGTAGGAGTGCGTTGAAGAATTTTAGTGTCCAGGAGATGCTGTTGTTCATTTGATGGATGATTCCCATTAGTGAGTCATAAGTTGGAGGGTAGGGTTCAAGGTATTTTGCGAAGATATGATTTACACTGTATGTGTGCTTTAAGGAGACGTAGGTTGAACCAAGGGAATGGTACCAGGGATCATCATCACCTAAATAAGGGTAAGCAAAGGCCCCTTTTAGATACATTGAGAGTAAGAGTATGAATAAAAGTGAAACAATTATTAGGTTTGGGTCTAATTGTTTTAGTTTTATTTTCTGTATTTTTATCTTTTTGTTTTTTATTAACTGATAAATAGGGTAAGATGTTGATAGTATGAGATATGTTAACCAATGTAGTGGTATGTGAAGTGTATTTAGGATGATTACTGAGATTGGGAATATCCCTAAACCCAAAGCAAAGGTCATAATTAGGGATTCAAGTTTATCTTTGAATTTTATTTTTGAGAATAATCTGTTGAAGCTGTATCCCAAAAAGTACATGACAATCAAAAAGTAGAGTACGCTTATTAGTTCATAAATCATTTTTTCCACTTCTTTTTAGTATGTTTTTTAATGTTTTTTTATTTTCTGTTTTTTACTTTTTTTCTTCGTGATATTCTTTTTCACTGTTTATTTTCCAGATATTATCTTTATTCCTTCTGTTGTCTTTTATGTTTTTTACTGCTTCCATTGCAGCTAACATTGAATGATCCATGTTGTTGTATCTGTGCATACCATTTCGTCCTATTAAAAATAGATTCTCATATTTGTCGAGGTAATCTTTTATTTTGTCAAAGTGATTGTATGTTCCGAAGTAAGCGGGATATGCTTTTGGAATGCGTTTCATTGTAGAGTCCAAGATATCATCTTTGTTGATAAAGCCAATCTTTTCTAATTCATCTGCAGCAAATTCTATGAATTTTTTGTTTTCCATATCCCACATTTCGTCGCCTTGGTTGCAAAAGTATTCAAGGCCAATCCATACTTTATTCCTGTCTTTTAAAAGGTAAGGGCTCCAGTTATTGAATACTTGAATTCGACCCATTTTTACACTGTTCTCTTGAACGTATATCCAAGTATCTGGTATGATATTATTGATTGTTTTTATTTTTGTTTTATTTTTTATTTTTAGTTTTTTCAGAAGTATGCCTACTGTTATGAAGTCCCTATATACAAGACCATTGGCAATGTCTTTTACATCTTTTGGGGCTTCTTTGATACCATTGACCAGCTTTTTATTGGCATTGAGGATAGAAAATAATCCCCTTCGTAGTTCTCTTTTTGACCTGTTTTTTTGTTTATGGCTGTTAGA
Source organism: uncultured Methanosarcinales archaeon (assembly GCA_964653825.1). GTDB lineage: Archaea > Nanobdellota > Nanobdellia > Woesearchaeales > CAZZHT01 > CAZZHT01. The sequence continues at coordinate 22,096 of CAZZHT010000004.1, read as the reverse complement.
TTTTTTATGCGATTGTTTTCTGTTTCAAAGGAGGTTACTTCTCTTAGATATTTTATTTCCCCTCCTTTTTGTCTTATAATATCTGCAACTCTATTCCAGAGTTGACCCGGGCCGTATTTAGGATAGTAAAATGTTGTTATTAAACTCGTTTCTGTCTTTTTCTGTTTTAAATCCTTTTTTCTGAAGTTCCTTTTTATTGCATCTGCAATTACTTTTGTTACAAAAAGTCCTTTTATTCTTTGAGCACCCCATTCTGAGCTTATTTCTTTGCAGGATGTACCCCATACTTTTTCAGTATAGTCCCTAAAAAAAGTTGAGTACAATTCTTTACCAAATCTGTTTATGAAAAAATCTTCCAGAGATTTCTCATTTTTTATTGGGAACATCTTTGCATGAATGTAACTCATTACTGCCTTTAATGTTCTTAGATATCCAAGTTTTTTGATGGTATCGTAGTTCATGCTGATTGGATAATCAAAGAATTTACCATCGTAGTATACCTCTGAGATTCTGTTTCTTATTAACATGACATTATCTTCTTTATTAGGATCAGGACCTTTTTTAGCTGTGAGAACATTTCTATTTAGCTCTTTATCATCAATTGCAGGTTTTCCTGCTAATGGCATTATGTTATTCTACCATTTCATAACTCTATCACTCTTAGAGAAGAATCTATGACCTCCAATGTCCATTCTGTAACCCTTGTAATTTATGGTTCTGGCAATGCCTCCAACATCGTCTGTTAACTCTAAGACAATTGGTTTTATATCTGTTTTCTCTAATAATTCATAGGCTGCGGTTAATCCGGCTGGCCCTGCTCCGATTATTATTGCTTTTTTTGTTTTGGACATTTTTTAATTCCCCTTTTTGCTTGCGTTATTATTTTTGTTTTTCTGGTGTCTTTATATTGTTTTTGTCTTTTTCAATTTTTTTCAAGATTGTTTTGAATTTTACGTTTAAAGCGAAGAATCCAAATATTGCTAGGAATATGGTGTATATGTTCATGAAGGTGTGGTCCAGTAGAGATATTGTGAATCCTAGTGATTCTGATATCCCAAAGGACTTTAGTATATATGCCATTGTTCCTTCGTATAACCCAATGCCGTTGGGTGTTAGTGGAAGTATCTTTACTAAATTAGACATTGTCAGAACAAAGGTGGTTTCGGCAATGTGAAGATTTACTTTGTATATTATTAAAAAGGTGTAAAGGGTTGAGATATCAAAAATCCAAACAAGTATTGAGATGAGGAATATGTATAAAAATTGTTTTTGATGAGTGAAAAAGACCTGTCTTGTTTCTTTTAGCAAGGGTAATAATTTTTTTGTTGGACCAATGAGTAGTCTTGAAAAAAATTTAAGGTATTTTAATAAAAGGTATGTGAAAAATACTAGTATGATGAAGGTAATTATTACTGCTATGATATAGCTTTTGAATTCTTTAAAGGTTACATTTGATAAAAATAACAAGCTTCCTATTAGTAATGATGACACGGCTAGTAAATCAAAAACTCTTATTAAAACAATTATGAAGAATGATTGTTTGTAAGTTAACTCTTTTCTTTTGAGAAATATGATTTTCCCAAGATCACCGAGTTTCGCAGGAAGAATGAGATTGGGGAAGTTTCCGATGGATTCTATTGACATACCCTCAATGATGTTGATTTTTTTTTTTGAATATGGCTGAGAATGATTTTAATCTGAGACCCCTGAAAAACCATGCAATTGTGTAAACGATGACTAATGGTATTAAATCATAGTATCTTAATTCTGATAAATCTGTTATTATTTTGTTTACACCAACATGGATTGTTATGAGAACTATGATGAGGATTGCAATTGAAAATGAAATAATATGCAGTATTACCTTTGATTTCTTCAGGGTATCTGTGAGAAGGACGTTTGTTTTTAAGTTTTTCTACAGTGACTTAGTTTTTTGTTTTAATTTTTTATTTTTCTTGTGTTATTTGATTTAGTATGGTTTCAAAGTTTTCATATAATCTCTGTTCAAAGTTGGATTTTGTTTCTCCATCTTTTTGATTATCATCAAAGATGTCCATGAGTTGTTTCACTATTGATTTGATTTTATCCTCTTTTAGATTTAGTAGCGAGAGTTCTTTTGAGTTCTCCTCGATTATTTCATCCTCTAATTCTTTTGGTGTTTTGTCAGCATCTATCTTTGTTTCTTCGAATTCTTTGCTTTTTAGTTTTGATGTGTTTCTCATGATGTAATAGGCCGCTTTATCATAAAAGCTCTTATAAATTTTGTTGAAATCAATGTCTGTGGTTTTGTAACCTTGTTTTACAGTTCCTACAAAGCGAAGCAAAACAATTGTATTGAGAAATTCTCTGAATTGCGTGATTTGATTGATTTTTGAGTAAATGTCTTCAGGAGTTTTATTGCTACAGTCAATTTTGAATTCTGCTGAATTTATTACCATTATTGGCTGATAATGCATATCTATTTGTTTTTCATTATTTTCTTCTGTGCCTATTTCAACAAAGTAAAAACCTCCTCTTTTTAAATTTTCAAATTCTTTGAAGTTTGTTGGAAATAGCGGTCCAGGATAAACTGCTTTTCGATAATTTTTATCAGAGTACTCTTTAATAATGTGTATGTGACCACCAGCGTAGTAGTCAAATCCTTTTGGTAGGTAACTTATGGGAATAGAATCCATTTGTTCAAATTCAAATGGTAACATTTCTTTTATTGCAGTGTGGAACATGAATATTTTATTTCCTGGCTCTTCTTCAAGGTTCTTTAAATCGAGTTTTTCGTAGTAATGCTTATCAAGCATACCTCTCCTTCCAATGATGCCTGTTATCTTTACTCCTGTTTTTTTATCTACTGTGAATTTTAGTTTTAAGGTGTTATCTTCAACAGTGCCTTTTACAACATTTGTCATGAGGTCTACGGATTGAAATATATCAAGCATTGTTTTTCCGTTAGGAGAGTAATCGTGGCTCCCAGCAATATAATAAATTGGAATATCAGCTTTTTTTAATTTCTTTAATTCAATAACTGTGGCTTTGATAAGGTCTATTGGTGGAAGAGCTGTGTTGAATAAATCACCAGAGATTAAAACAAAATCAGGTTTTTTCTCAATAATGAGAGAAACTGCTTTTGATAGTGCCTTTATCGGTAGGTTTCTTAGTTTTGGTTCAGACCAAACCCCTATGTGGAGGTCAGCTAAGTGAGCAAAGTTATATTTCATATTTTTTGCTAATTCCCTTTTACTTATATATTTTACCAATGTTACCTGATTTATCTTGAGCGATGGTGTTTTTAATTTCATTTGTTTTTATTTCTTTTGTTTCAGTATTAGTTCTGTATTCTCTGATTGGTTCGATGACTGCGTTGTATTTCTGAACAATCTCTTCAAGGGCCCTAATTGTTCCTTCTTTGTTATCCTCTGATTTTATTGGTATTATTCTGGTTTCATCAAATTCAATTGGCTCTTTGATTATTCTGTATTCCTTCAAATTCTCGATGTGGTCAAGTAATTTCTCATAGTTTTCAGGTTCGTGTATGGTTATTAGATAGGTGTTTCTGATTTTCTCGTTTGGTCGGTTTATTGATTCTTCGACAATATGTCTTATGTTTGTATATTTTTCTTCCTTGTGTTTTGGTTCTTCTTTGTTCTCGGGTTGATTTTCATCATCCATTTTCTTTACCTTCTTATTAGTTTGAATTTTGACTTGTGTTTTGATCCTAAGATTCTGCTTCGTATTCTCGAATACTTAGCACTTTTCATGATTAGGTCAGCTCTTATTAGACCTGACCCAAATATCCAATGATTATCGTATCCTAACGAGTCATCTTCTAATGGTTGCGCATGATCTGATAATATCTGATTAATTATTCTGGGAGTTGCATTTCTGTCTAATGATAAGTACAAGGCAATTGTTCCAGTGACATGGGGAGTTGCCATTGATGTCCCTGAAAAGGTTGCATATTCGCCATTGAGGTATGTTGAGTATATTTCGACACCAGGAGCGGAGATGTCCGTTGTTTCAAAAATGTTGCTGAAACTAGCATGGTTTAGTTCTGAATCAATAGCTGCAACAGAGATTACTGAGTCACCGAAAGAGGCAGGATAAGAGGGGCCATAACTCTCATTACCGGCAGCCGCAACAAGAGTGAGCCCTCTTTCGTAGACATAGTCACATAAATTTTCAAAGGCATCCGAAGCAAAGGATGATCCCAAACTCATGTTAACAACAGAGTATTCATGCTTAAAAGCATAATTAATAGCTCTCATAACATCAAATTCAGTTCCAGATCCATCTGCATCTAAAACTCTTAAAGCATAGAGTCGTGCCTTTCTTGCAATGCCTGTCTCACTTCCTGAGGTTATACCGGCTACATGAGTGCCATGACCATTTTCATCCATTGGTTTTTTATCTTCGCTTAAAAAGTCGTATCCCTTATCAAATCCAAATCTCTCTTTGAGATCTGGGTGAGAGTAATCTACGCCGGTGTCAATTATTGCAATCTTTACATTCTCACCATGACTATAGTTAAATGCTTCATCTAGTCCAATTAAATCAAGATTCCAGAGCTCTTCAAGTATGTTTTCTCGATAGGTCTTTTTTGAGTTTGAGCTTGGAATAACGTTTACAATGTTTGATGCTTCTATTGATTCTAAAGTAGATTCTAATGAGCTCTTTATTATCTTTGAGGAATCTCTGTCTATCAATTTCTTAGCAGTAGTGGCATCAGTTCTCAAAGCAATGGTATTTATTTCTGGGATGACTCCTTTTATTAAACCGTAGGATGAAATCCTCTTTTCCCATTGTCGCAAATCTTTTCTGAATTTCAGTATTAGTTCTAATTCTGTGTTATCATCATAGCTTTTGTTTATTAGGTATGTGTTGAACTCTTTTTTAAGGGTATTATAGTTGTATTTGTATTCGCTATTGTTCCTTATTCTTTTATGTCCTCCTCCTTCATTGGATTTCTTATTGTTTAAGTTTTTTTCTTGCTCTTTTTCATATTTTCTTTTTTTCTCACGCATAAAATCAACATATGCTTTTCTATATTCTTTTATGTATTCGTCAATCATGTTGTTAATTGATGTTTATAAAAATAAAAAAGTTGTGGTGTTTTTTCCGTGATTTTTACGGATTGATTAGGAATTTAGAACTTCAATCATTTAGAAATTTAGAAATTCAAGTATTTAGAATAGGGTTTTGGATGGTAGGATTTTTATAGTATTCTTAAAATCTA
>CAZZHT010000004.1:12220-16769 GCA_964653825.1 uncultured Methanosarcinales archaeon | reverse complement strand
TTATAATTTTTGATTATCTGTTTTTTGTTTTTATTTTATGTCTATTTTGTGTTTGTGGGAAAGTTTTAAAAATAACTAGGTTTTTATAGGGTTACAGTTTTGTTTTTTGTTTATCTGTTTATGTGTTGATTTGCCCTCATAGTTTAGCTTGGATAAAATGTGGGCCTGCGGAGCCTATGATCCTGGGTTCGAATCCCAGTGGGGGCGTTTTAATTTGTTTATTTGTCTTTTTTATTGTCTTTTTATTTATTTTGTAGATATGGTATAAATGTGGTATTTTTTGAAAAGAATCATTTCAGATGAGAATATAATAACCTTTTGATATCATCTTTTTGTTTGTTTTTTATTTTTTTTGTCTTTTGTTTTTATATGCTTTCATATGTTTGTGTTCTGTTGTTATGTTTTTTTATTATTCGAGCTCTCACCACAACCTTACGTTCTTAATTATATCAAGAATAATATTATCTGCTTTCTTCCATCCTCTTTTTATGATGGGAAATATGTCCTCCTGTATCCAAGTTGAGTATGTAATGTATTGTTTTATTACAGAATAATTCCTTGATTCTATTTTTTGTTTTAGATTGTTGATAAAAGCAGTATAGTTTGATGTGCTGATGTCTGAGATGTCAAATATAATTCCCCCGTAGAGTGTGTTTGAACCTCTCTTAGCCCCTGATCCTGCAATGGGAATTATGTAAGGATTTTCTTTTATTAATTCATTGGAGTCAATGTTTGATTTTTTCATCCATAAAAGCTGATTTGAATCAAATACCTGTAACATGACTGGAAGCTTTTTCTGTTTCATCCTGTCAATTAATTTATACAAATCTTCTTTTACATCTTGATTAATCCATTTCCAGGGGTTGTATGTGTCTGTGAATGGGTTTCCTATTACTGTGAATCCTCCCTTTTCTTTTACTTGCTCAGCAATGTCTATTAGATAGTCAATTTGGTTTTCTCCTTTTTTCTTTTTTATGTTTATGTCCTCTTTGAATCCTATAGAATAAAGTATGAATTCAGGTTGTGGAGGAGTGTCTTTTATAGAATTATTTTTTCCATTATATGAATATAAGGGTCTGAGCTCTTCTGCTTTGCTGATGTAGTATATTGTTTTGTTTGTTTCCCTGTTTTTCACACTAATTATTTCTTCTGTACTTTTGTTATTGTCTTGATTATCTCTAATTATTGTTACTCTGTAATGTTTTTTTAGTTCTTCTATTTGGGAATTAGGAATGTTGTCGAAGCTTGTGTCATGGAGCATCATTGGTATTATTGTATAATTAATTCCTGAGTTTCCTTTTCCAAATGAGTCCATTCTGTCAAAGATTTCTCTGCTGATTTCCACTAAGTTATAATCTTTCAAGAGGGCTTCTTTGTTATCCATTATGTCATCTAAGGTTTTGTTCTTTTCCTCTTGTTCTATCCAAAACTCATTTCTCGTATCAAAGTATACAGGTTTTTTATATTTTAATACTCCTCGCAATGTTTTTCCTAAATCTTCTTTCTCTACTTTGACTTGCGTTTCGAATGATTTGTAGTACGACAGGTAGATGTTATTCTTTTTTGTGAGAGTTGAGTATGTTATCAGAGAAATTGTACCAACAGCCCCTAGAGTTGTGATTAGCATTATTTTCTCTAGTTTTGAGAGTGCTTTCATTCTAATCAATGTGTATCATTTGCTGTTTTTACCATAAGTGCATCTTTTTTAGTGTTTCTCCTAATTTTGGTTTTGCCTTTCCCCATAGGGATTTCATCATTGGAAAGATGTCTGCTTTTATCCATGTTGATAAAGGCATGTATTGTTTGATGACTAAATAATCCCTTGATTCTATTTTGTGCTCTATGGATTTTATGAAAGAAGTGTAATCTGAAGTACTTATGTCTGAACCATCAAAGGCAATTCCCGCATATAAGGAACTGTATCCTGTATGAGCGCTTGAGCCTGCTACTGGAATTATGTAGGAGTTGTTTTCAACTAATTCTTCTGATTTTTTATTGGACTGTTTCATCCATAAAAGCAATCCTGGGTCAAAAACCTGAATAATGACTGGGAGGTTTTGTTCTTTCGTTCTTTTGATTAATGTATAAAGATCTTCTCTTGTTTTTTTATCTATTTCTTTCCATTGGTGATACATGTCAGTAAATGGGTAACCAATTACTGTGAATCCCCCTTTTATTTTTACTTGCTCAGCAATGTCTATTAAGTATTTAATTTGGTTTTCTTCTTCCTTTTTTATGTCTATGTCTCCTTTGAATCCTATTGAGTAGAGTAAAAATTCTGTTTTTGGTGGTGCTCCTTTTCCATCATAAAATGATGGGGACATGAACTCTTCTGCTTTGCTGATGTAGTATATTGTTTTGTTTGTTTTTCTGTCTTTTACAGTTATTATTTCATTTGTGCTTTTATTGTTGATTTCGTTTGCGATGTTTTTATTGTAATCAGTATAATTAATATTGCCTCGACTGTCTACAATCTTTTTTCCTGTTTTGTTGATTTTATATTTGTTTTTGTTCTGATTTTCGTTATCTTTAATTATTGTTACTTTATAATGTTTTCTTAGTTCTTCTATTTGGGAATTAGGAATGTTGTCGAAGCTTGTGTCATGGAGCATTAGGGGTATTATTGCATAATTTATTCCAGAGTTCAATCCTTTTCCAAATGAATCCATTCTGTCAAAGATTTCTCTGCTAATTTCTACTAAGTTATAATCTCTTAAGAGGGTTTCTTTGTTGTTTATTATGTCCTCTAAAGTTTTGTTTTTGGTTTCTGCATCTCCAAAAGGTTCGCTTTTTGTGTCAAAGTAAACAGGTGTTTTGTATTTGAATTCTTTACGCAGGGTTCTACCTAAATCATCTTCATTAACAGTTTTTTCTATTTTATTCGGATAGTAGTTTGCAATGTCTACCTTATTCTTTTTTGTTAGTATTGAATATCCTGCAATAGATATAGCACCAACAACTCCTACAGTTGTGACAAGTATGAGCTTTTCTAGTTTTGATAGCTTTTTCATTTTAATCATTCACTTAGGAGTAGTTAATGGTTTTTATTATTTTCGTTTATTATTTTATGAATTCAGTGATTTGTTTTTTTTTTGTTTTATTATAGGACATCTGTCTTTGTTATTATCCCTTTTAGTTTGTTTTTATCTGTTATTAGAACAGCATTATAGTGCTTTAATAATTCTATTGCTATGGATATTTCAGTGTTTTCAGAGAGGTGCGGATATGGAAAATCCATGATTTCTTTTATTTTTATGCTGTTTTCTATGTCTCTTTCGCGTTTGTCCTTTTTAATCGTTTTTATTTTTTTGTTTCTGATGTCTGTGATTGCTTTTATTATTGTTAATTCAGATATTGATCCAACAATATAATTATTTGATAGGATTGGAATCTGAGAGATGGCCTTTTTTTTCATAATGCTTATTGCTTTTCTCAGTGAGTCATCAACTGTGAGGGTTATTACTTTCTTTTTCATTACATCTTTGCATTTTTTTGTGCTGTTTTTTTCTAGTTGCGAGATAGTTTCAAGGATTCTTTTTGCAATCTTGTAGGAGACATTTATCTTTTGATTCTCAATTTTTGCAATCAGGGATTGAGATACGTGTGAGAGTTGGGATAACTCCTTTTGGGTTAAACCCAGTGATGTTCTTCTTTTTTTTATTTCTTTTATTTCTGGCAGGAGTTCCATTTTTACTTCCTTGATTTGACTTTTTTTGTTTTATTCTATTTTGTTTTTTTTATGTTATGTTTTATGTTGTGTGTTCTTTTATGTTTGTTATGTGTTCTGTGTTCTTTGTTTTATCCTTTGTGTTTTCTATTTTTCATGTTATCTTGTTTTTTGCTTTTGTAAGTTTCTTATGTCTTTGGTTGTTTTTATGTTTTGTTTTTGTAATTATTTTTATAATTTATGGTTTATAAAATATTCTAATTGGAATTTTATTATCAATTAATTTATTATATGGGGTTGGTTTCTTCATTTGAAGTTAGTATTTTCTTTGTTTGTTTAGGTTTTGTTTGTTTTGGATTGATTGCGCTGGTTGTTTTTGATTAATCTTAATGGTGATGTAAGCAGTGATAAAATGATAAAATAAGAAAATAGCAGAATAGTAAAAATAGCAGAATAATAATATTAATCCAAATAATCTAAATAATCTAAATGATATAAATAATATAATGTGTAGTAAAATCATAACATCACAAAATACTGAAATAATAAAATTACAAAATGATGAAATGATAGAATAGTAAAGTGATAAAATAGTAAAGTAGTAAAGTAATAAAAGACATGTAAAACAACAAAATAAGACACTATAGACATCGTAAAACAATATAAACATAATAAGAAATTATAATCAAATCATAATGGATTATATTAAGGATAATGTAAATTGAGATGCTGTATGTTAGTTGAAATACTGTATGTTGAATGATATATATTGTGATGTTGGGAAATTGGTTGTGAGATTGGTAACAATAGAAGTGTAACAATAACGTCTTAAAAGGACTGTCTTAAAATAAATGTATTATGGGGGCTGTTAATATGGTTAGT
>CAZZHT010000004.1:5439-12120 GCA_964653825.1 uncultured Methanosarcinales archaeon | reverse complement strand
CTTAAAAGGACTGTCTTAAAATAAATGTATTATGGGGGCTGTTAATATGGTTAGTAATAATATGGTTAGTAATAATATGGTTAATAAGGATGGGGATAATTCTGAGGTTGTTAGTTCTGGGAGTGGGGCTTTAGAAAACCAAAGGGTTGTGGTTATGACTTCTGAAGCAGTTGGTGTTGGACATCCTGATAAGGTCTGTGATAGGATAAGTGATGCTATCCTGGATGCGTGTCTGAGGCAAGATGAGAATAGTAGGGTTGCTGTTGAAACTATGGTGACAACACAGTTTGTTGTTGTTGCTGGAGAGGTTACTACTAAGGCAGATGTTAATTTTGAGGATGTTGTTAGGAAGACCTTATTCAAGATTGGTTATGTTAATCCACGGCTGGGTTTTGATTATAAGAATGCGGAGGTTCTTATTAAAATTCATGAGCAATCACCTGATATAAGTATGGGGGTTGATGAGAAAAATGGTAAGGAGCAGGGTGCAGGTGATCAGGGAATGATGTTCGGCTATGCATGTAGGGAAACTGATAGTTATTTCCCTTTGGCAATCTCTTTGGCGCAGAAGATTGTAATGAGAGCAAAGGAGGTTAGAGAGAAGGGAATCTTAGATTATTTGTACCCTGATTGTAAGAGCCAGGTTAGTGTTGTCTATGAGAATGGAATTCCTAAATATCTTGATAATGTGGTTTTTTCAAGCCATCATTCAGATGAGGTTAGTTTAGATGAGATTAAGAAGGGAGTTATGAATGAAATTATTGTGCCTGTGTGTGGTGATTGGATTAATGATAAGACAAGGTTCTTTGTTAATCCTACTGGAAGGTTTGTTAATGGTGGGCCTGCTGCAGATACTGGACTTACTGGTCGAAAGATTATTATCGATACCTATGGCGGTTATGCAAGGCATGGTGGTGGTGCCTTTTCTGGAAAGGATCCTTCGAAGGTTGATAGAAGTGCTGCGTATGCTGCCAGATGGGTTGCTAAAAATGTTGTGGCTGCTGGTTTGAGTGATGAGTGTGAAATACAGTTAGCTTATGTTATCGGATATGATAAACCTGTTAGTATGCTTGTAGATACTAAGGGCACTGAGAAGGTTGAGGTTTCTAGGATTGAGAAAGCTATTAAGAGGGTCTTTGATCTGAGTCCCAAGGGGATTATTAAGGCCTTAAATTTGAAGAGACCTATCTATGAGGTTACTTCTTTTGGAGGTCATTTTGGTCGGGAACCTAACGGTGACTTTTTTACTTGGGAAAGGTTGGATAAGGTTGAGGAACTTAAGAAAGCTGTTGGTAATTAAGAGTATTGAGTTTTTATTTATCTGCTGTTGCTTTTGAATGGAAAAGTTTAAAATTAATGAGATTTAATCCACAAACTATGCGGGACTCTATTTTTGATAGGTGGTTTTATTCTATTGAAAAGAGCGAGAGTGTTGTTACTCTTGCTAATGTTTATTATCCTGTTTTTAAGAGAATTCTTGCTGAGGTTCTTAAGATTAAAAGCAATGAACTTGTTCTTATTGTTGGTGATACTGGAACGGTGGGACATAGGTTGTCAGCTTTGATTTCTCTTTCATATTATATCGCTGCTAAGAAGCTTAGATTGAATCCAAAGCTTCATATTGATGATTTCGATGGGGAATTCAAGGGCTCTACAAGTAATTTAGGTCATATCATTAGCTTGCTTCCCGAAAAGACAACTATCATTTTTAATTTGTCTGATAAACTTAAGAAACTGGATGGAATTAATGTTAAGTTTAGAAAGTATTCTAAGATAAAGAATTTTAGATTTGTTACAACTACCAGTTTGGGTTCTCTAAGAACAAATGATAGTTATAAGTTGGTTAAGGCATATGATGTCGATTATGAACGATTGAGAACTATTGCTGTGGGCCTTAAACGTAAGATGGATCTTGCTAAGGTTGCCTCTGTGTCTACTAAGAATGGAACTAATCTTACTTTTGGTATCAGTCGAAGGGTTGCTTTTATTTCTGATGGTATATATGATAGGTATGGGACAGGTGGTAATCTGCCTGGGGCAGAGGTGTATATCGCACCTGATAAGGATAAGGTTGATGGAATTCTTGTTGTTGATGGTAGTTCTAGAAATAAGTGGGGTACTACTTTGATTAAGACGCCGATTAGGATTCTTATTAAGAAAGGTAGTGTAGTGAGAATCAGCGGTGGTCATGAAGCTGACCTGCTTAGAAAAACGATACAGAATGCTGAGAAAAAACCGAAAGGATTGGGTGCAAGAATGATTGGTGAATTAGGAATTGGTATAAATGCTCATGCAAGGGTTTTGGGTTCAATGATTATCGATGAGAAAACCTTGGGAACTGCGCATGTTGCTATTGGAGCTAATACTTCTTTTATGGGTTCTGTCTCTGCTCCGATTCATTTGGATCAGGTTTTTATGGAGCCAGTGATTGCTTTTGATGGTAAGAAAATACGTTTGAGAGAATGAAAATTGAAATAAAAGAATGGAATAAAAATTAAGAAAAAATAAAAAAAGTTAAGGGAAAACATCTTTTTGGTTTATGCTGCTTTATCAAAGTATTTCGATGAGATTCCGTATGATGCCTTTAGTATCTCATTTGCTTCTGATGTTTTTGGGTGTGTGTATGTTGCCCTTATTGCATCTATTGCATCTGAGATTGTCTTTATGTTGTAGAACTTCTTCTCATCAGTTATTCTGTATTCTTTCTTGAACAAATCATCGTGTGTGAAATATGACTTTGCAATGGTCCATCCTTCTACATTGTCATCAATTTGTCTTAAACCATTTTCAAGTTTTCTTCTCATTACTGTTTGTGTATACGAACCTCTGCTTATTGATGTGTGCAATAAATTATCCAACAGCATAAAGGTTTTATTCTTGCTTGTCTTTTTATCAGTATCCTGCGCTCCTTCAATCTTTTTCTTAATCTCTTCAAGTTGGTCTGGATTTATGCCAATGTACATTCCTAGGACTTTCTTTATTTGATCAAATTTATCCTTATCATCCATGCTTGCATCTTTTGGAAGGTGCATGTCTATTACTTGTGAGTATTCTTCGCCCAAATAATTACGAGCAAAATCTTCAAGAATACTATTTAAATCCTTTAGAGCAATTTTATCACTCTTGTAATTGTTAATTATGTTTGAGAATACACTTTCATACTTCATTACGTCTTTCCCTATTTTCTCATTCATGTAATCTTCGTCTAATATCTTTGTGTATTCTTTGATTATTGGATATATTCTATCTTCAATTGTAGGTTGTGGCTTCTTTTCAGGAGCATTGGTTTGATTTTTTTCGTCTGCCATTTTTTTCACCTTTTTTGATTATGATTCTTTTTTATTTTATTTTTAATAATATTTTATTGTTGTTACTTGGTTGTAATAACTTATTTATATACTTTGCTATTTTTTGTGAAAAATGTTTTTTAAGATAAGCTTTTTTGCTGGCGGTTATTAAAAAATAGAATGTTTTGTTGTTCAAGGTTTAAAAATAATGATTTTTGGATGCTTGTTACCCCATTTAATGGTTTATCTTGTTGTTTTCAGAGATTATTTCTTTTTTTATTTTGTCCATGAATCCATAGGTGTTGATGAATCCAATAATGGGTTTGTTGTTTCCAATGAATAGAGCTGGGGCCCCTTCTGGTTTTTGATTGAATTTTGCGCAGTATTCTCTGAACAGGGTTTTGTTTCCTTTATGATTACCTACCTCATATGCGTTTAAGTTGAATTTTGTGTTGTTTCTGAGCTTTGCAAGGGCTATGATTTCATTTCTACAATGAGGGCAGCCATCTATCCAAAAGAGAGTTAGATTGACAACATTGGGATAGATGTTGTTTTTCATTTTTAAGAGAATTTTTGTGCTGTCGCCAACGAGCTGTGTTTTGTTTCCGTTGACTTGGAGGTAGAAAATGGCTTTTGTTTCATTTATGTATGGTCTGTCTTCAACGGTTTTTACTCTTATGTAATACAACATTGCAATGATGGTTAGGGTGATAATTATTAGTGATGAATACATAAAGTATCTCTCTCTTTTCTTTAACTCTTTTGTTTTTGCTGTTTCTTTTTTTCCTTTTTTTTCTTTGTGACTCATAGGTTTCTGTTTTGTTATGTTATTTAAATAATTTACTTTTTGCTTCTGAGTTAGAAATGTGTTTTGAATAAAATTAAAAATAAATAAAAAAAATTTTATTGTTGGTTGAAGTCCTTTAGTGCGTCAAGAACATATTTCATATGTGCAAGGGTTGGACCTCCTCCCATTAAGACAGTTACCCAAGCAGTTTCCAGTATCTCCTGTCTTGTTGCTCCTGCATCTAATGCTCCTTTTGTATGGAAGGCAATGCACCATTTACATTGCTTTGCAAGACCTACTGCTAATGCTATGAGCTCTTTTTGTTTTACTTTCAATGCACCGTCTTGTTCAACAACTTTTAGAAAGTGCATGAATGAGCCCATTTCATCTTTGTACTCCTCACTCATCTGTTTTATTACATCCATTAATTCATCATTTGCCTCTTTCATATTTGCCATCTTTTTACCTCTTTATTTTTTTAAAACATCTGATTTTATCCATTCAGAGATTTCGTTTGTGTGCTTTAGTTCTTTTATCTCGTCTCTGTTACTTATTTTTATTTTCATTATCCACCCTTTATTGTAAGGGTCCTTGTTTATTATTGATGGATCATCAATTATGTCTTCGTTTACTTCTATGATTTCACCTGATAAGGGTGTTGTTAGATGACCCGTCCATTTTATTGCTTCTAAAGATATGTAGGTATCGCCCTTTTTTAGTTTGGTTCCTTTTTCAGGTGTTTTAGCGAACACGAAGTAATTTACGATTTTTGCTGCTGGTTCTATTACTCCTAGTGTAGCAATATCATCTTCTATTTTTATCCAAGAGTAATCTGTGTTATAGAGTAGTTCATCTGGAAGTTCATAATTATCTATTTTCATTCTTTCACCTCTTTTTGATATCTTGTCTAATATATTTTACAATAGCATTCAAAATTATTGATATTATTATTATACTTAGATAGTATAATATGTCGATGAAGTAGTTGTGTTTCATTACTGTATTCAGTGAGAGCGGAATTGATAATACTGAGAGTAAATAGTATAGGTTCAAAATGAGTATCTTTTTCTTAATCTCTCTGTTATCTGATTCTTTTGTCTTTATTATCTTTTTGATTTCATCAATTAGTAGAGATATGAATAGTGAAGATAATAGTAGACCTATGCTAAATATTGGATTATTTAGATAAGTTGGATTAAATATTAATGAGAGGGATAACCCACCAAGCATTAGTCCTGAGAGGAGTTTTAGGAATTCACCAAGGTCTTTTGAGAGCTTTTTTGATTTAAAGGTGATGGCAACAAAGAAGGTTATTATTAGGTAAGGAATTATGTATATTAAGATGTAAGATAATAGGTATATGTATCTCATTAGGGTGGAAATGTTGAGAGATGCTAATTTTGAGGTGTAAATTATTGGGAAACCTGCACTGCATAAACCTGCGTAGAGGTTGCCAGAAACAGATAAGATTATGGTTGCTATGATTAGCGTTGTGAATGATTTTGCATTTAGTAACTTTCTCATTCTATCAAATAGTTTTGGTTTGTTTTTGTCTGATATTGTGAATGAGATTCCTTTCTTAAAGAAAAAGTAGTCCTTTATGTTAACCACTGAAATCATGAGGGTGAATAGGCCTGCTAAGATTAGGATTATTTTAACTTGATTTAGAAGCAGGAAAACGTTGAGCCAACCAGCCATTAT
This sequence comes from uncultured Methanosarcinales archaeon, assembly GCA_964653825.1. Taxonomy (GTDB): domain Archaea; phylum Nanobdellota; class Nanobdellia; order Woesearchaeales; family CAZZHT01; genus CAZZHT01. The sequence continues at coordinate 6,345 of CAZZHT010000004.1, read as the reverse complement.
TGTTAGATAAATTAAAGCAGCGAAAAATGAGTATATTGAACCAATTATAATGACTCTTTTTCTTGATTTTGTGTATATTAGTAAGCTTAGTAAGAAGGAAAGTACGAAGAAGGCACAGGGGTTAAATGAATCTAATCCTGCAATGACTATGGTGAACAGCGGCATTGATAGTTCTGAGACGTTGCTTCCGAAAATAGTGAGATTTGTGTTCTCTTTTTTTGTTGTTTTGTTTTTATTGAGGTTGTTGTTTGATTTAGTTATCTGATTTTTTATTCTGTCGATGAATTCTGGCGTATCTATGAATCCTATTATCGGTTCGTAGTTGCCTATGAAAAGGGTTGGAACTCCCTCTGGTTTTTGATTAAATCTTGCACAGTACTGCTTGAATAATGTGTTGTTTTTTTGGTGTTGATAAACTTCATAGGCATTTACATTGAATCTCAGTTCTTTTCTTAGTTGATAAAGGGCTTTTATTTCATCAGCACAGTGAGGACAACCATTTCCCCAAAAAAGTGTTACTGTGGTTACATTTTGGTATCTCATTTTTGAGAATGAGTCTATTGCCTGTTGTTCTGTTACTGGCGCTGAAGCTGATACTTTGATTATGGGGCTTATGATTAAGATGATTAACAGGAGTAGTATTGTTATTTCTTTTAATTTCGTGTTCATTGTATGCTGTTCTTTGTGTGAAACCTTTTAAATAGTTTTGTTTCATTTTTTGAAATTGTTGTTTTTGTGTTCTTATTGTTGTTTAAATGGAAAAGTTTATATACCATATATTTTAACTCTTTTTTGTTAATTGCTTTATTATGATAGCGAGGTAGGGCAGTCAGGAGTGCCCGTCGGGCTCATAACCCGGAGGTCAGTGGTTCAAATCCACTCCTCGCTATTTTTTGGTTATTCTTT
>CAZZHT010000004.1:3425-5339 GCA_964653825.1 uncultured Methanosarcinales archaeon | reverse complement strand
CATTCTGACTATTGCTTTTAAGGTACTAAAGAATCGTAAAATATTTAAAGGTAAAGTGAATTAAAGTATAATAATAAAAGATATGTAAAGGGTGATGAGGATGAATCTGAAAAGATTTGGAATTCTGTCATTTTTATCAGTGCTGGTTATTGTGGTTTTATTGTTAGATGGATGTACACAAAAACAAGTTACATCAGGATCGAATTCTATTGATATTACTGGGGCATGGCATGGGACTTATGGAAGTGCAATGGGTAAAGGAGAATGGTCGTGGATAATTAAAAAGACCGGTAATGGATATAATGGCATACTAACTACTACAAAACCGTATAATGGAGAGAACGTACCTGTTTCAGTAACTTTAGATGGGAATAAAATTACAGTTGGATGGGTAGCAGTAGGTGTTGTGTTTGAGGGTACAGTTTCGGGAGATAAAATGTCTGGAAAATGGAAATTTCAGAACGGAAAGGATAGCGGAAGTTGGGAAGGATCTAGAGGTGAAAGTTCTATAACTCCAAAAGAAACTTCAAATGCTGTTCAAACACCCCAAGGTGTGTCGGGAGGAACAACTGGTTTGCCAGTTTATCCTGGTTCCCATGAAAGTAATCAGTATAATACCTGGGCAACAGTGACTGGATTTTCTGGTGAGTTTTCAGAGTTCCATGGTTATGTTGTGGATGGTGCTTCTCCTAGCGATATTATCAATTGGTACAAATCCCATTTCTCTGACTATGATGTGGATAATCAAGGAACTACAAATGTTCAAGGAACATCATTTGCTTCACTAACACTTAAAAAAGGAAACACACTAATAGGAGTTATCGCATTTGAGCAAGAAGGAAAAACCGTTTACTTTGTTGGAAAAGCAACTATGTCAGAAGAAGAGGGGGATTCACTTCCTAACCATGATCTGGCAAGTGGAGAAGAACCTTTAGAGAGATATCCAAAATCTATTATGTTAGATTACACAAAGAGTGGGGATTTTCCAATAGATTATGAAATAACCTATGGTACAAATAGTGCTTTTGATAAGGTTTCTGAGTGGTTCAAGAAAACACTTCAATCTGATGGATGGAATATCACAGATCAGAGCGGAAGCTCAGATACTATCGAGTTAGTTTTTAAGAAAAATGATGATGAGGTAACTGTGTGGGTTGGTGCACCTGGAGCAGGGACTGCATATACGCAGATAACTGTTTCTTACACAAAGAAGAGTTTGCCTGATCATGATTTGGCAAGCGGAACAGAGCCATTAGAAAGGTATCCTGGTTCTGTGATGATTGAATATGATAAGTCAGCAGTGAGTGTTCAGGGTTATAGTTCAAATGAGATAAAAATGGTTTATTTAGTTCCAGATACATTTGAGAAGGTCAAGCAATGGTATATCAGCAAACTTAAAAACATGTACTTTTTGGATTCTGATGATGAAAGCATTGATGCCAGTGCTGAATCAGGTAGTACAACAATACATATTGATTTTGAGAAGCATAATACGTATACAGAGGTTTCAGTTGATTACATTACTGGAATATAAAGATTTAATGGTTAATGATTGGATACTATCAAAGGGTATCTGAATTAAAATGAGCAGAGGAAAGAATAAAACTAAAAAAATTGTCTTTTTATTATTTATAACGATTGTTATTTTATTAGGGTTTTTTGTTTATTTGTTCACACTTCAGAGGCATAATTCCAGTGATTTAGGAACTAACTTTGTATCTATTCCAATCCCTATTGGTGCTTATTCCAGTTATAATATAGAGCATCAACCAAATGGCATAATCTCTGAAAGCAAGGATGATAAACTGGCTTTTGATAGTTTTAACCACTATTTGGCACAATTAATTTGGTTTGGGAGAGATGGATTTCTTGAATATAAGGTGAAGAATCCCTTACCTGAAAATAGTCACGTAA
>CAZZHT010000004.1:0-3325 GCA_964653825.1 uncultured Methanosarcinales archaeon | reverse complement strand
AATGTTGGAATAAAAAATCTTGGTTTAAATAAGAGTTTTATTACTATTAGAATTGGGGTGGATAAAGATGCTCAATACAGAGGTGGAATGAATATTTTTGGAGAAAAATTTGGAAATTATCCAAGAACATTAACTTTAAGTTTGGGATATGATGGAGAGAAAATATATCAACCAACGATATCAGAAATAATTGGCAATCCTAAAAAGTATGAGAATCAAACTGTAATTATAGCAGTACATCCCGGTGGTTGGGTTTGCCCTAACAAAAAATCAACACAAATTCCAGAGGGTTTTAGCAGATCAGCAACAATGGTTTATGATGATACTGGATGCCTATATGGGAATGGAGATGTTTTAGTTGGAAAGGTTTTATCTCCTGAGGTTCATACTATAACTACTCCGGGAAATGAGAGTATTGTTATAGAGGGTGTGGTTAAATTAGACAAAAATGGGGTGCCCTTTATCTCTCCACTGAGTAAAAATTAGTGAGTAATAAGTATGGTATTTTATAGAGGTTGTGGATTATGCACTTGTTCTATTATCTCTTTATTTGATTTTGTACAGCAATGAATATGACTTGTTGGTGGATATAGGAAAACTGTTTATGGAAAATAATCACATCACAATTCAATAACAATGTCTCGTTTTTATCATATGTTATGAGATTTAATTTATTAGACCTTTTTTGTGAGCAATGGTATTCTTTTATGAAGAATTTGTAATTATCGTTTAGTTCTAATGCTTATCTTGATTTTCATTGTTGTTTCGTATTGAGTTAATAATTATGCTTATTTTTTACTGTTTTGTGACAAATAAATTATTTAAATTAATATTGAAAGGGAGTGGGTATGGGCTTTTTTGATACACTTAATGATACTTTACAGTTGTGGAAGTACACTTTTGTAATTATTGCAAAGAATCATGATATTATTAAGCCAACGCTTGCTCAGATTTGGTGGGGTGTATCGCTTATATCTGCGGTTATTTTGAGTTTTATTCTGTCTTTCTTTGTACGTTTTGCTCCTGTTGAGATTGTTCTTATTTTAATTATTACATTGGGTACGCTTTTTCTCTTTTTTGGATTTCCTTTTCTAAGGGTTTATTATAGGGGCGCTCAGTGTTGGATTGTCTATAAGACCTTTGCTGGTGAGCAGGTAACTTATAAGGATGGACTTGAAAGGGCTAAGAAGAATAAAGGCGATATCTTTATAATTACTGTGCTTGATGTGCTGCTTACTGCATTGGCAAGAAAGCTTAAGAATGGAACTGGCAGGGGTGGTCTTTGGATTATTCTGAATATTATTATGTGGATTGCTGGTAAGGTTGTTGAAGAGGGATGGGATTTGATTGGTCATTTTCTTTTGCCTGCTTCAATTATTGAGGATAAAAATGTTGGTGAAGTTCTGCCCGAAATAAAGAATCTTAAGAACAATGTACCTGCTGCATTGGCTGGTGTGTTTGGTTTTGATTTTGCTGGCGATCTTTTGATTTGGTATGTTAATATCCTTTTAATTTTTTTACTTATTGGTGCTGTTATTCTTGGAATTATGTTTATGAGCTGGATTCCTGTTGTGATTGGTATTATTCTTATGGTTGCTGTAGATGCTCTTATTAAGATTTTTGTTGAGATGCTTAAAACTATTTATTTTACTCTGTTCTATGTTTCAATAACAAGGCCAATGAACATCGCTCCTCAGTATAAGGATGATGTTACCCATTATTTGCTGTATCATAATGTGCAACAGAAGAAAAATAGTTCAAAACCACAGGAGAGCCCTGAACAGCAGGTTAATAAGTTAATTCCTTATATTAAACAATATAGAAGTCAGGGTTACAGCGATGCTGAGATTTCTTCTTTTTTGGTTAAGAATGGCTGGAGCCTTGATGTTGTTAATAAGGCTTTAGAAGAAAGTAGGTGATAAAAGATGTTTGGATTCGGGAAAGGTAAGATTGAAATTCAGTTGAATAATTACAATTATTCAGCAGGGCAAACTATTCAAGGTACTGTTTCGGTTGCTTTAAAAAAACCTCTTCATGGTAAGGAACTGAGCATCAGCCTTGTTGGTCAACAGAGAGTTGTTAGTGGCGGTATTCCTGGTATGAGTCCTTCTTCTAGCAGAGTTGTTACTGTTTATAATTTTAAATTGCATTTAGATGGTGACAAGGAGTATGCAGCCGGAAATCCTCCGTTGGTTTATCCATTCAAGATTGTTATTCCTGCTGATATCAATAATGTTACTAATAAAAGTGTAGCTCCTGCTGGTGCTGTTGGGACTATTTTGAAAACTGCTGAGTCCGTTTTGGCTAGAAAAGGCAGACTTACGTGGTATTTGATTGCAAGGTTAGAGGTTCCTGGTATAGATCTTAAAAAGAAGGTCCAAATTAATATTACATAAAATCTTTGTTTTTTTAAGTGAGAATTCTTTTTATCTCATATATTCTGTTTTTTATTTCTTTTAACTGATTTTCGTTGTAGGAAACTATGCTTAGTTTGGTGTTTTCCTTCTGTGATCGGTGGTATTCTTTTAGAAAGAATTTGTAGTTATCAATTAAGGGTTCTATGTCTTTTGGTTTTATTAGTATGCCTTCTAAGAACTCAAGCTTTTCTTCTGTGTTGGATGGTAGTTTCTCAAGGAATTCTGTGTCTTGGGTTTGTTTCAGATATTCTGTTATCTTTAATGTGAGGTATGTTTGTATTGCTCTTATTGGGCCCATTTTGAACCCTAATCTTGTTTTTCCATCATAGTAACAAGCTCCTGTTTCTAGATTATAATGAGTTATCTCTTCTTTCTTAAACTTCTCTTTTCCAGTCATCATGGTTTTTATTCTGCTCTTCTTTCTGTCTCTTAATACTTTCTTTAGTTTTTTATAGTCGGTTTGAACCTCTTTTACATATTTTGATTTAATCTGTTTAAATGATTCTATGTTTCCTTTCAGATATTTAAGATCAATTATTCTGCTTGGAAAAATCTTTGATGGGTCATTGTTGAAGAGATATGTTTTATCTTCAAGGTTTTTGAATTCGATGTTTGAGATTACTTCTTTATAATTGTTGAAGTTGTATTCTCTTTCCTTGTTATTGATTATTACTAATTCAATCTTTGATTTGTAACCTTTTTCAAGTCGTGCATCACTTTCAACTAGGCAAATCGTTTGTTCTTTGGTTTGTTGTAAGATGGTTTTTAGTTTTTTGTGGATGTTTTGGTTGTATTCTTTTAGTTCTTCATAGTATGTTTTGTAGTCCATGTTTAATGATGGATAATTTTCTATTGTTGTGATGAGGTCTTCAAGGTTATTCTTTTTGTTCATTCGTATCAGAACTAGG
>CAZZHT010000003.1:15281-26392 GCA_964653825.1 uncultured Methanosarcinales archaeon | reverse complement strand
TATTATAACTATACCATATTATCGCTATAATTTAGAAATAAAAACCAAAAACTCTGGAATAAAAGTAGAATAAAAAACATCAGAAAAGTAAATAAAAGATATAAATAAAAAAATCAAAGCCAGAGTTAAGGTTTAAATCTCAAGTTACCAGAGCTTAATCACACAAATTTACTTATCAATATATTATCACATTTGCTAATATACTAACAATTAATTAACTCAAAATCTCACTTAACTCAAATCCCACCAAATCCTACTTCTTAGAACCTTTCTTGCTCTTCTTAGCTTTTGTAACTATATTATTAATTAGAACACCGTTAATAGTACCATCCCTACCAGGTCTTGATGTTACTTTTACCTGCCCAATGTTGGTCTGAACAATACTTCCCTTTGTGATTATATTACGAATCTGATAATTTCTATTTGCAGGAACTTCAAGAACCTTTGTAATTGTCTCTTGAACATACTTTTTATCATTGTTAAGGACATTAATTTTATTTGTTCTCAAAATAGCAACTTTAATATGGTTATTCCTCCCAGAAATAACCTTCTTCTTTGTGTTTTCATCTAACCTTGTAAGAGTTGGTTCTCTTCCAAACTCAAATTTTCTATTCTTCCTTGCAGAGCGATATCTTCCTCCACTTGCCTTTCTTCTTGACCTACTTTGAACGATAGCCACTTAATCATCAACTCCTTTATTATAAACATTACAAAAACAATACAAACCTGAATACAACTCAATTAAATTAAACAACTTATATAGGGGTTACCACTCTGTTTAAAAAATTTTTGTTTTTAAAGTAACTCAAAACAAACAGATACTACAAAAAAGATACTTATTTTTCACGCAATCAAGCATACATTTTCCCTAATTTACTAATTCATCACACAATTCAATTAAAAATTTAACTAAAAATTTGATTAAAAGCATAATTAAAATATATAATTAAAAAACTATAAAAACCAAGTTTTCATAATAATCCTTAAAATTAACATATCAACGATTACCCTTTAATATTATCCAGAAATGAAACCACCTGGACCTCATTCATATATCCACTATCCATCAAATAACTGCCAATCGTAGTAACATCACTTACAGCAAGAAGATGATTATTAACTAAAGCTTTAACAACAATTCCAAGAAAATCAACATCAAAATCGCTTTTCTTGTATAAATTAACAATAATTTTAATAATTCCTTCTACCACTGCCTTACTAAAGTCAGCATTAACCTCCTTTGAATATGTCTGATTCATAGGTCTTAAATTCTCATTTGTAACAAGATTATTGAGCATTTTCGAAAGACTACGAGCAAAAACAATTCTCTTGATAACCTTAATTTGATTTTCTAAACTCCAATTCTTCAATTTCTCAGAACTAATTACCTTCAACCTAGTAAAAATATCCCAGAACTTATCACTCTTCATAAGGTACTCCTTCAATTGATTAATACTAAGCCAAATACCACCATTAATATCCAATTCATCTAAGAACTTATTGATTTTTTCTTGACTTACCTTGCCACTATTAATATCATTTATCAAATCCTTATCAAAGAAATCAAAAACCTCATATCTCTGCTTAATCCTTTTCTCAAGAACATTCCTGTTTGAATCACTCTTAATTGAAAATAGAAAAGGATTACTAGAATCTAAATTCTCAGTATTCTTGTTCTTCTTACCATGGGAGAACCAGCTCTTACTACTCTTTGTAGCACTCGTACCATTTTTAATATTCTTATTTTTTGATTTCGCAGAGAGAAGATACCAAACAATTAAAATAAAAACAAGAATAAGAATCATTGAGAGAATCATCGGAGACATTAACAGAGAAACAAAATCATTTTTTGACTGATTAACAGGAGAACTAGTTGGTGTCGTTGTGGGTGTTGTAGGGTTATAAGTAATATTTTTCTTTATAGTAACAGAGTCATTCTTATCACTGCAATTAACCAGGAACCTATTCTTACCCTTTTTAAAAAATGAAACCTTTATATAAAATTGATGGTTTGTAGAATAATGATTCTCTGAAAGAACCTTCTTACCATTAATAAAGAGTTTACAGACAGAACCCTGATTTGTAAAAAAGGTAAAGTACTGGTTTTTGCTTATACTTGATTCATAAAGACCATACGTCCCATTAACACTTAGCTTTGCATTTACAGGATATATAAAACTACTCAACAACAGGATAGTAAACACAAAAAATAGCCAACCAACGATTATATTCACATGATAATCCTGTGAAACCTCTTTTTTAATCTCATTTTTCATCTTTAATCAATCCTAAACTCCTTTATAATCTCATTAATTATAAGATTTATTATTATCCTTATTATTAAACCTTATTATTAATGCTTACTATTAACTTTTACAAACATCTATACTTTGACAATCCTTTATTAATTTTTGTTATCTATTCAATCAACGACTCATCTCGTCAACTACTCATTTAACACTATTTTTTCATAAATCTAACAAGTCAATTTCCCTAAATTTAAGCCGCTAACCAGTTATTAATTTTTCTATTAAAAACATAAAAAAGCACATGCAAAACAAAAATCAACATGAAAAAAATCGTTATGAACAATCAAACAAACGATATAAAAGATTCTCACATTATTAAAAAACCCATGAAAACCAAAAAACACTCTTAAAACATAACTAAGACATACTAAAATCACATAGAACATATTTTATATGTTTTCCCGTTATCAATAAAAAACAGAATCTCACTCAACAGCACAAATCAGAACAAAAAAATAAGACGAAAACCCATTAGTTAAGTCGTTAAGAGATTATCGCAGTAAAACAATCTCTATCAAACACTCAAGAAAATTTCTTAAACACTCAAAAAACTCAAAAGATAGAGTAGTTTAGTTTCAACTTATTTCAATCTAAAAATAAGTTTACTCTTAAAAAACCTCCAAGGATCAACAATTGTATTAATAGTAGTATTTTTTTCAATCCACTCAAGAGACAAACCATTAAAAGCGCTATGAGGCACGGCAACAAACAAAATATTGGCATTCTTACCAATATTTTCAAAACTTTCAATGCTATATGACTTAATAAGAGGATCATAGACCTTAACAATAGCCCCCTTCATCATAAGAATATCCCTTAGTTTTATAGAGAGAGAACTTCTTATATCATCAACATCCCCCTTAAAACTCATACCCAAAATCACAACGGTCTTACCATTGACATCGCACACCTTTTCTAGAGATGTGACAAGATAATCGGGATAATTATAATTAACATTAACAGCATGTTCTAAAAAGGGATATTTACCATCTGAATTTAGATAGAGAGTATCCTTGTATAAGCATGGCCCAGCAGCAAAACCAGGTTTAGGAATACCCCCTCTTTTATAGTTGTAATTTGACATCTCAATAATCTTATAGCCATCCTCACCATACTCATTAGCAATGATATCAAATTGATTTGCAATCGCAAAATTCACATATCTATAAGCATTTGTAAACAATTTTGACAATTCAGCAGCCCTTGGAGTCGTAGTAATTGTGTCACCATTAATCTTCGAAAATAACTCCTTTGCAACAGCATTGCTTTTAGAATTGACTCCCCCAATAATCTGCGGTAATTCTCTTATTTCCTTAATAGGATAACCCTCTGCAATTCTCTCTGGACAAAAAGAAACATAAAAATCATCATTGTTCAATCCTGTTTTCTTCTTAATTAAATTAAAAACCAACTCAGTAGTGCCGGGGGTTACTGTACTCCTTAAAATCACATTAAGACCTCTATGAAAAAAAGGCACAATATTATCAATAACATCATTTATCTGTGGATAATCAGGCCTCTTTGATTCATCATCCCTTAAAGGAGTTCCAACAGTAATTATAACGTGATTCACCTTTTTTATAACACTATAATCACAGGTAGGAATAAAACTCACACCCACCTATTTATCAATAAGCTCCTTAAGTCCCTCATCTTTAAAAGGCACTTCTTTTCTTTTTATCTTCTCAACATATTCTCCATTAATATCAATACCAAAAATCTTATAACCTACCCCAGAAAAAGTAAGTCCTAGAGGTAAACCAACCCTTCCTATTCCAATGATAGCAATACTATTACTATTATTAGTATTAATCTCAGGAGTACCACTCTCACCTACATCAACGTTATTTATAGCATTATTGCTGATATCACTCTCACTATTTTCAGAAACATCTTTAGTCACATTAGCATTAACCAGTTCATCATTCTCAAGGTTATCCATCAAATCCCCCACCACATCATTGATAAAAAAAAGAATAAATAGAGAAAAAGAGAAAATAAATAATTTATAAACTTTATTGTTGTCTAAGGCATCATACAGAAATCTACAAATAAAAAACAACTAATTTTTAATCTTCAGTTCTAATGTCAATTACTTTTTCTTCACAATCCCAAGGATACCATAATCAAACTTATCAGCTTCCTTCAGCATATTCACAGAATCACTAGCAGACAATACTAAACAGTTACTATCATAAGTAATCTTATTGCTTTTATTAGCACCATAATCTAGCCAGATAACCAAAGTTGAATTTGTAGCGTTAGCACAAGTAATCTGTTTAACATAAGGATTATCAGAGTTATTAACAAGAGTCATCTCTGTAGGAATATTATATAAACCATATATTGTCTTATTGCTTCTCATCCCTGTAATTTTACCAATTTCAATATAAACAATACCCATTGATGCTGGTGTATCTGGAGCGGTAGTAATATATATCTTACTTCGATTAACAAGAAGAAGGTTACTCACCTCAGGTGGCAAAGTAATATTCTCTAAACTTCTCGGATCAAAGTAAAAAATAGCATCATATATATTTTTACCAACTCTAAAATCAGTTTCCCAAACATAATTATCATAACCTAATTTTTTGGTTTGGTTAAAAAGGAAACCATTATACCAATAGGAATTGGGCTTAAATGTTTTATTTTTTACTACAGGAACATGAAAATAATCCTTGATATACGGCATAGTAACAATCACAAAAGCTAATGATACAATAATAACAATTGAAAGAATAAGCCAAAAGTTCTTTTTAGATTTCTTCTTTGTCTCACTCTCAGATTTGTTCTCAGAATCACTCGCTTTATCCTCACTTTCATTATTCGAACCATTCCTTACTTCATCTTTAGCATTGTCATTCTCTTTATTGTCGATATTTTCCTTACTTTCTCTGTTATCTTCATCCTCATTAATCCCATTACTCTTACCTTCACTCTCTTCTTTACTTTCATCATCATTCTTTTGATTTTCATTCATCTTATTCTCTTCCTTTTCAAAATCATTGTTTTTGGTATTATTCTTGCTTTTTTCACTCACATCACTATTATTGTTACTACTATCAGACACTTGATCATCACTCTCATGACTCTTCATACGAGAATCATCTTGAAGACTGTTGTCTTTATTACTATTACTTTGATTATAATTATCCTCTTCACTATTGCTATAATCACTCACATTTGCCTTATGATTCTCAGTATCATCCTCATCTTTCATCTTAATCGACCTACAAACTCAAAAAATAATCTAAAACACCATAAAACATTATATAAAAGATTATAAAACATTTAAATAAAACAAAAATAGTTCACAACCATATAAACACTTAAAACCCCTAAACACATAAGCGTATGAATCTGCAAATCGGTAAATCTGCGAACATATAAACATTACAAATAGACATGTGCAAATCCAGAGAGAGTTAACCAACATGGATTAAACCAAGCATAGCTGCTTCAATAGCTTCAGCATACTTCACCATACTATACTGGTCAACATAATGAACAATAATACAGTTCCTTTTATTACTCAAAAGATTATCAGTTGAAGACATAAACTCTACTACTAATGTTGAGTTATCACTATTGTTACAATTGACAGTTTCTGCACTAACTGCCTTGAGATTATGATCCATAAAGGCCTCCACACACAAAATATTAATATTCTTAAAATTATTACTAAAAACAGAATCAAACCCACCCAGAAGCGAAGCATCACTATTATTAGAGTAAAAAGTAAAATAAACCTTTCTAAAGGCATTCACCGGAGAGAGATCCTTCCCCCAACTCAAATTCTTAACCTGATCAAAAAAACCTTCTCTATCAAGATCCAAGGGATCATTTGCCAACAGAAGGGGCTTCTTATAATAATCAGTCACCCAATAGTTTTGTCCCTTAATATTGGTCCTTTTAAAATCAAACCCATTGAATTTAACACTCTTGGGTCCTTCACCACCACTGGGATTCATCATCATAATACTAAAAATACTCCCAACCATTAAAAAGGTCACAATCAAAACCCAGAACATTGTAATCTTACTTTTATGACCTTCACTCTTCCTAACTGATCCCTTTTGTAAATACTTTTGACTTTTACTTGCCATTTGAACCTCTTCTCCAAAAGAGAGGATTATATTCAACTTTAAAAGTTTTACCATATCTCTCTCTTTTTATAAGACCTAAATGTTCGAACTTTTTAAGGTATCTATGTAACTTCACCCTCGACATCTTCAATTCTGATTCAAGCTTAGATTGATAAATCCATGCATTACCATCGAGACTATTCTCAACTCGATTCATCAAGAATAGTAAGAGCTGAGATTCATCACTCGATAACAAAAGAGAAACCAACTTTTTAGTTGCTGTGCACTCCTCCTTTCTAACAAGATTTTCTATTTTTTTACTGAGCTCATTCTTTTCACTATTCATTTTATTAACATATATAAAAGCAACAAGGGCGCCTATAAAAAATCCAAATGACGATATCAAAACAATAACCCAGGGTATCGGCACAGCACAGTTACATATTGTTCCAGAGCTAATCACACTTGAAGTATAGAACACGGAAAAAGAAACAATGAGAATAAAACCCGTAATGACAATCAGAAGTAGTAAAAACAAACTAAAATGGCTTTTCTCACCTTTTCCTTTAAGCAACTCAATTAAATCATTTTTTTTAATATCCATAAACCCAACCTCAAGCAGCAAAAACTAAAAACACTAATAAATGAAAAACAACAAATAAAAGCACTTAGATAAAAAAGATTTAAATGAAAAATATTAACACATAAAAAACAGGCAAGAGATAAAAAAACAAGATGTGAAATAATAAAATAATAATTAAACTCAAATAAACGCACCAATACGTTTTATTTGAACTAATAACTAATATAAATAACTTCTTAAAAATAAAATAACAATCGATAATATCACGGTAAGGAATACAAAATACCATATAAGATAAAATACTTCAGCAGATAAAAGACATTAAAATATAAAACATAAGACATACACTATAAAACAGAAGATATTATAAAATACAAAAAAGATTATGAAACATAAAGACATTAAAAATATAAAGGATAAAAGACAATATTGAAAGATAAAAGAATAAAAGAAGTAGAATGTAAAAAGATAAAAGAAAAAAATAAATACAAAAAGAAACTAGAAAAATTTAAAAAAGAAACCCTTAATCTATAGGAATAAAATACGAATAAAAATCAAGAATCACAAAAAAAGCATGATAAAAATGGAAAAGGAATCACAAAATAATAAGAAAAATCTAAAGAACAAATCAAAAAACAAGCCCACAAAAAACGATAAGAATCGAGGTATTGAAAAAATTGATGAAATGGCTACATTCTGCAAAAGAAAAGGCATTGCCTATCCAAGTGGTGAAATCTATGGTGGTTTAAGCGGATTCTATGATTTTGGTCCTGTTGGTTCAGAGCTAAAAAGAAACATAAAGAACGAATACTGGACTGACTTCGTAATCAAGAGAGATGATGTTTTTGGTTTAGACGGTTCCATAATAACCAATCCAAAGGTCTGGGAAGCATCAGGCCATGTTTCTAAATTCGTTGACATAATACTAAAATGTCCAAAATGCGGTTATTCAACAAAAGCAGATTCTTACATTTATGAGAAATTAGGGATACATATTGAGAATATGACCTTAGACCAAATAGACCAATTAGTAAAAGACAATAACCTAAAATGCCCACAATGTAACAGTAACTTCTCCTATCCTTCCTATTTCAATTTAATGTTTGTATCAAACTACGGACCAAAAAGCGAAGCAGATGAGAACATCATCTATTTAAGACCAGAAACAGCTCAATCAATCTTTGTAAACTTCAAGAACATTATTGATACTACCAGAGTAAAACTCCCCTTTGGAATTGCACAAACAGGAAAAGCATTCAGGAATGAAATTTCACCAAGAAACTTTCTATTCAGAATGAGGGAATTCGAACAGATTGAAATAGAATACTTTGTAAATCCAAACAAAGTAAACGAATGTCCCTACTTTGAGAGCATTGAAAATCTCACCTTGCCTGTACTAACGAGAGATGAGCAAATTAAAGGGACAAATGAAATAAGAAATATCTCCATAAAGGAACTAACAAAAAGGGCAAACAAATGGCAACTATACTGGTTGTATAAGGTTTTTAACTGGTTTGATGACCACAAAATAAAAAGAGAAAATCTAAGAATTAGAGAACATTTAAAAGAGGAGCTTGCTCACTATGCAGTTGCCTGTTTTGACATTGAGTATCATTTTCCGTTTGGATGGAAAGAAATACACGGAAACGCAGATAGAAATACCTATGATTTAACTCAGCATCAGAACATCTCAAGAAAGAAATTAACAATCTTTGATGAAGAAACAAAAGAAAATATTCTTCCAAGAGTAGCATCGGAGCCATCTCAAGGCGTTGAAAGAGCAGTGCTTGCATTCTTATTTGAGGGTTATTTTAATGATGATAGATCAGTACTATCACTTGATCCTCGATTCGCACCCATAAAGGTAGCAGTATTTCCATTAATAAAAAAGCCAGAGCTTGTTGAAAAGGCAAAGGAAATTTATGCATCACTCAAAGAAACCAATTACAACATCACCTTTGACACAAGCGGTTCCATTGGGAAAAGATATGCAAGACAAGATGAAATTGGAACACCATTTGACATAACCATTGACTTCACAACCCTTGAAGATGATACTGTAACTATAAGATCACGAGATACAAAAGAACAAAAAAGGATCCCAGCAAACAAGGTAAAGAACATTATTGAAGATTTGATAAGAAGAAAAATAGAATTTAATGAACATTTAGAGAATTACATCTAAGAATTCAACGAGATTTGATTAGAATAAAGCAACAGAAGAAAACAAAGAATCAAAGTATCATTTCGAGATTAAGCCCATACTTCTCCTTCATATCCTCAAATTCATAAATGGTAGAAATTGCAAAATCCCCAAATATCCTTGGAACTATTAAAGAATCAAATAAAACAAGTTCCTTGTCTTCAAGAATCCTAACAATATCATCAATCACATCATAACCCTTGCTTATCATTCTCCTCATGGCATCATTGCTTATAGAAACCCCACTAACAGGAAGATGAGTAAAATTTCCAAGCTCTTTTCTCTCGTATAAACTAATTTTTCCATTAAAGTACTTATCATAGAGAGCTGACTTCATCTTATCCCTTATCTCCACGATTTCCTTAACATTTGAAAGATAGTTAAGATTACCAACTGCCCCAAAAAGTAATCTTTCACTTGTAGTTAATATCTGTTTACCTGAATAAATCCCAACATTACATCCTACCATAAAATCACCTCAAACAAAATTATCAAAAAACCATTTTTAACATACAAAAAAATAGCAAAAACATTAAAAATGGCAATTGCAAAAACTATATAAAACACATAAAACATATAAAAATTAAATAGGCATGTAATTTAGTAACTTATTTATAAACTTAACGGATAAAAGTCAAACAAAAAAATAAGAAAAGAGAACAAATCTAATAAACAACTTAATATAATAAACCATCCAGTAAACAAAAAACTTAAAAAGGATTAACTACACCAAGATAGATGTAGCTTATTTTATCTTGAAAGTAGCAAAAAACAAAAAAATATAAAAAATATTAGGAGTTAAAAAGGAGGCAAATTATGGTAAGCTTAGAAAAATCAATGAAAATCATAAAGTATGAATTAGGATCGTTCACAGATATCGTAAAAGAACTAACGAGTGGAGATTTCTATAACTTCGAAAGAAATGATAGATTACCAAAAGAGGCACTGCATTACTTAAAATCGAACAAATGGAGTGAAACTTACCTAAATGCAGCTTACAAAACAGGATTACTTAAAAAGCTCTCTGAGGTTTATTATGACATATTTGAAGATCCATTAACCCTAAGTGACATAGAAAACGATAATTACAGAACAATTGAAACACTGGTAAATCAGATAGGAGGGGGAAAAGAAATCAAAGAAAAGGTTGATAATTTAAAAGGCCTAATTGATTATGGTGACAATCTTAAAAACATCTTGGATTTAGATAGTAAAGTAGTTATGAATGAGAACCAATTGGAACACGTAGATGACCTCACAAAACACCTGTATGAAATAAGAAGCAGAATAAAAAATGATAAGGAACTTGAAAATGCAGCAAAATATCACCTAGTTTCGTACTTATTCGCAACAATTATGAAGGATGATGAAAAAACTAATGAAGACATTAAAGCACTCCGTGAATATGCTGTTGCCAAGAAACTTTTGTTAAATAAAAAGATAGAAGATAATAGTGAATTTGATGGTAACGTTGTCGTAAATCTCACCCCTGAAATGATTGAAAAGCACACAAAAGAATCTGGTCAACTATCAGAGGGATACAACTGGTTCTTAGAGACAGACACATACAAAATAATAAAAAATGACGTTGTTGATAAAGTTGCAAGTGTTTTTGATGAAAGACAGAAGATAATCGATGAAATGAAACAACAAGGAACACTGATCCCATATTTTGCAAGAGAATACAGCAAGGACACGAGTATTGGAAAGATTGCAAGAGCTGCAGAGCACTTCAAGAACTTCATTGAATTGTTCTCAGATGGAACTGAAGGAGAGAACACCTATGAGAGAGCAAGCAAGATATACATATCATTTCTGAACACAGGAGAATATGATAGTAAAGATAATGAATTTGCAGAACTAAACAGAGAATTAAGAGATGCAGGGATTATTGGAGAGAATCTAACTCTCACTCCATTAATAAAAGCCAT
>CAZZHT010000003.1:9920-15181 GCA_964653825.1 uncultured Methanosarcinales archaeon | reverse complement strand
AAATTTAACAGATATAGTTTTTACAAATAAACCTTTTTGAATTTTTCTTTTATAGTTTTTATTATAATCAAATAATAATCCAACATCACCTAAAATCTGAGAGCTTTTTCTGGCTTCTTATTTCCTTAATGAGCTTACTTTTAAGAATCAAAGGTTCAATTTCAAGCCCAAACTTCATCTTTGTAAACTTCACGGCATAATCCAACATGAGATTTAGAGAAGAAAATCTCAAAGGATTAGAATCAAAGGATTTCTTAACAGCTTCTCTAACGACCCACACCCCAAGTGGAGCCCAATACTCATCAGTTATAAACCTTAACAAAAGAACTGAAGCCCTTCTCTTAATTTGCTTTAACTTTCGAACAGCGGATAATCTTGCAGCATAGTAACCTCCAGCAGTGATATCTGCATAATCCTTTCTACCAAAAGATGACTCATAATCAGTAACATAATCCAGAGATTTACCCTTTCCATTAGCTACAATCTCAAAGAGCTCATATCTAAAAACACCAGGCATAAGGAGGCAGATATAATAATTACCATAATGCCCACCAAAATAAAAAGAAAAACTCTCAAGTGTTTCAAAATCCTGAATTTCTTTAAGAATCTGATTCCCAAGATTTGAATCTGTTGCAGTGATAGCCCATCTTGTAGGAACAACCTTTCTTGATGTCTTTCGACCTAAAGTCGCAGCAGATAATAGCTTAGTAAGATAATACTCATCAAAACCCTTTTTTGATAAATAGGAGAGAGCATCATTCGCCTTAAAATCATAATCAGAGTAAACCTTTTCAACAGCAGTAGGGATTTTTGGGTTCTCAGTAACCTTAAAGCGTTCTAATCCAACACTTGGTCCAAAAGGAGCAACATCTTGATTAAAACTAAGCTTAAAATCAGGTTTTTTATCTAGCTTAACCTCAACATCAGTTGGTTTTTTAGCCATTGCAATCTCTTGAATCGACTGAAAGAAACTGCCATTAAGTTTATAGGTCTTTGAAAAAGAATCTATTAATTGAGTCCTAAGATCAATAATTTTATTGATACTATAGTTAGTTTTGCTCCATAACTTTGGCTCATCGTTGTGATTATAAAATTCAGTAGATAGAACTCCTACTCTCACATTTGGATAATCAGCCCTTCCTACAAAAATATTAGGAGAACTCCCCTGATACTCTTGCTTAAACTCTCTAACCTGTTTTTTTTGTGCAGAAATCTTTGCCTGTATAGGGCAGTACTTACGACCGCACCATAATCTGCCCTTACAGAAGATACACATCTTATCCATGATAAAAGGAAATCATATCTAGGTTTTATTTTTAACTATTTCAAAAAGAACTAAATATTAAAATAAGAAGGCAAATAAAAACGATTAAACAATCATAATATAAAAACACAGAAGAATAAAAAATATAAAATAAAATAGAAAAATAAAAGAAAGAACAATAAATTAAACTTAGAAAATTAATCCTTTCTAAACCTACCAATAGTATCTATTAAATCAACATTTCCCATAAGAGTAGCCCTACAGCAATACCTATCAACATGGAGATCGTCAAGGACCTTTTCAGGTTTCTCACCCTTCTTAACTCTCTCAGAATACTCTTCCCACAAATGACCAAGGGGCTTCCCACAGCTAAAACATCTAATTGGAATCATCATTTTTAAGACCTCTTAAAAAACACCATCAACACATTAAAAGATAAACCAAAATAATAAACGAACAAATCACAAAAACTCAAAATATAAACTAAAATAAAAGATAAAATATCCCAATAAAGAGAAAAAAAAGAAACAATAACCTTACCTGTATGACTTCTGTCTCTTGGCTCTTGCCTTACTTCTGTTTGGTTTTCTCGTTTCTTTCCTACGAATATCAGCAATCAGAAGTTGTCTATCATAATTAACAAAAGTATCCTTTAATTCCTCATCATTTGTGAATTGATAGAGAGCCCTTGCAATAGTTAACCTTACTGCCTCTGCCTGGCCTGCAATGCCCCCACCTGATACCTTTACACTAATGTTAACCTTATTAGCAACATCACCTGCTAATAACAGAGGTTCTCTAATTCTCAGATTATAAAACTCTGTCAAAAAATTATCAAGAGGAGCTCCATTAACAGTAATTAATCCTCTTCCTGGCTTAATTGTTGCTCGAGCAATAGCACTTTTTCTCTTTCCCGAAACATGAAAAACATTACTCTTTGACTTATTCACTTTCTACCACCATTCATCTTTGAAATTTCAGATACATAAACATAATTTCGAATCTTTTTTGACTCATTCACATCAAAATCCTTAAACCTAATAACCTTTGACTGATCAATCGTTGAAGGGAGTTCAGCAAAGCACTTTAATCTCTTAAAAGCAATTCTACCTCTCTCTTTTTTAAAAGGAAGCATCCCCCTTATAACCCTCTTAACAATAAGAGCAGAATTCTTGGGATAAAAAGGCCCCTTCGCAGGAGTACCCCTATCCTGTTTCTGTTTAAAAATTGCAAAGGTCTTATACCTGTTTCCACTAACAACAGCAAACCTTGAATTAACAACAGTAACCTCTTCACCCATTAAAAGTAACTTAGCAATCTTCGTTGCTAATCTTCCTAAAATCATATCCTTAGCATCAATTATAACCATCTTAGCACCTCAATACCTCAGCCGATAATTTTCAAATTTTGATTACTTGGCTCTGAATCTAAAAAATCCCTCAAACGAATAGCCCTTCCCTTACTCTCTTCAATTTTTTTAAGAGCCGACTGGGAGAATTTCCAGGCAACAATAGTAACACTATGATCTAGAAAACCATCTCCCAAAACAACTCCAGGAACGACAATCGTCTCACTCTCCCTAGAGTATCTATTAATATGATTAAGATTAACTTCCCTTCTCTTTCTAGAAGGTCTCTCCAAATCTACAGCCACTCTTTTCCAAAGAGGTTTACCTGTCTCAATTGAATATTTCTTTAAATCACTTATCAACTTTCGTAGGTAAACATTTGTTGGTAATGTTCTCTTCATTTTTAATCCCCAATACTTATTTTTAAATTATTCTTACTTAATTTATTTCGATTTAATAACCACTTCAAATATAATCATATCAATCTAAAATCTAACCAATGCGGGAGACGGGTTTCGAACCCGCGCAGGCACTAAGCCACACGGTCCTTAGCCGTGCCCGTTTGACCACTCCGGCACCCCCGCAAACAAAAGATAAGCAATAAAAACAAAAGCAAAAATGAAACTAAAAGTTAAAAGTCAAAAATAAAAAACAACTCAAAAAAACAAAAAACTAAGCTCCGATTGATTTAACAAAGTCGTCAGCTAAATCAACAATAACATCAACACCTCTTCGAACCATCTCAAAAGTACCTAATTGACCCCATGATTCCACATTAAAAATAAACTCATCATCCTTTTTAACAAGCTCAACACAATCTGAAACATCAGTACATGCATCACAGAGCTTACAATCCATTACCTTATCTACATCAACCACAAGTTTTTTATTTTTTATAGCAAAAATATGCTTTGGACAAGCATTAACAACTTCCTCAGCATTCTCACATTTCTCGTTTTTAACACTAATGATTGGTTTATTCTTATAATAAACTAAGCCTGGAGACCATTTAGCATGTTCCTTTCCTGTTCCAAGAATGGCCTTTGCAACAAGATCCACCTCCTGATTCTCTAAAAGCTTAACAATAGGCATCTTTGGTTGCGCAGCAACAATTTTAGGGTCACTTGATACGAGATCAGAGGCATAAACCATCTTGGGTCCCTTTGCCTTCAAAGTAAAAGTAACCTCACACAAACTACAACCAACTCCACCGCAACTACACTTATCTCTAAAATTATACGAATCAATATCTGTTTTGAGTGGAATCAATCCCAATCGGTGAGCAAGCATTTCATCGTATAGTCCCGAGGAATTTTTACTAATCTCAACATCTTCAATAGCCATTACAGGAACTCTCGAAACAATACTCCTCCTCAGTGCATTCACAAAACTATAATTAACACCCTGCAACAAAAGGGATAGTTTTCCTTCCTTCTCATCATTATTAATTAAAATCACATCCATTTTTACATCCTCCTACCACGCCTACCGCCTTTTGCTCGGCAACCATCATGTGGCGTTGGAGTAACATCCTCAATAATCCCAATCTTCAATCCACTTCTTGACAAAGCCCGAATTGCAGCTTGTGCCCCTGGACCTGGACTTGATGGGCCATTATGTCCACCAGGAGCTCTGATTTTAACATGAATACCTGTAATTCCCCTCTCCCTTGCAATACTAGCAACCTTTTTAGCAGCTAATAGAGCAGCAGTAGGTGAAGATTCTAATCTATCCGACTTAACCATTTGGCCGCCGGAACTAATAGCAATTGTTTCACTACCAGTAATATCAGTTACATGAATTAAAGTATTATTATGTGAAGAATATATATGAGCAATTCCCCACTCACCATTATTTTCTCTTGCCATTTTTTCACCTCGATAAACAAAAAAGTAAAATAATATGAAATCATATCAAAGACGTATATCAAAAACACATATTAAAATACTAAACCTTCTAAAAACACATAAAATCACATAAAAAAACATATCTGCTTAAAGCAAAACAGTTAAGCTGTCTCCTTCTTAACAACTCTCTCAGGATGATCTTCTCTTATAAGAGGTGATCTCACATTAAAAGCAATATGACTTTCTTCTGCCTTGCTCACAAGATAAGATGGAGAACTAATAAGTTTATCTCCGACAATAACATGCCTATGGGTTATAAACTGCCTCGATTGCTTCATTGTTCTTGCTAACCCCTTTTTCACAAGCAATGTTTGTAACCTTCTATCAAAAAATTGCTTCAACTGTAGATTAAGGACATCATTAATTGTAGTTTTCTCATCAATAACTCCTAAACTCATAAGCTTTGACAATAATATCTGTCGTCCCTTAATTCCTCTCTCATCATTTATGAAAATAAGTTGCTTTGCACGCTCCTTGTATCTCCTTAAAAGGTATCTTACCTTCCAAATTTCAATATGATTCTTAAGCCCATACTCTTTCATTAAATCCTTTTCTTCATCAATTCTATCCTTTTTCCAAGGATGATTTGGAGTATCATACAGCTTTCTTCTTTTCTTAGGATCTCCCATATACATTACCTCACAAAAAATAATAACTTAAAAAAAAATACTTCAAAAACACTCTAAAAATAATCAAAAGATTTAATCAAAAACCATAACAAAATAACAAAAATTAATAAAAA
>CAZZHT010000003.1:6274-9820 GCA_964653825.1 uncultured Methanosarcinales archaeon | reverse complement strand
CTATAATTCTTAAGTTTCTTGTATTTCCTAAGGATTTGATCATGCTTAAAAATAAGATCAGTATTAACGAGATGATAATCTTCTCCTGTTTCAGCATCTTTTCTAAGATTTAAAAGCCATGGAGGAACTAACTTCGCAAGATTAGTAACAGTATCGTTTATCTTATTCACTTCATCGTTAGTGAGATACCCTATCTTCTTATCTTCATCAATATCTGCAACCCGACAAATAGTTTTAGCCAGGTTAAAACTAATTCCCTTGACCTTGCTTAATCCAATCCATAAATGAAGATTACCCTTGAGGTCATTATTCACAATTCTTACAATTTGTCTAAAATTCTCATTAGCCATTGACTCATCACCTAAAAAACATAAAAACTCCAAATCAAAAAATCACGACAAAAACAAACAATACAAACAAAAATAATACAAACAACATATCAAAACAACGATATCATAATGATAATAACATAAAATAACATCTAAAAATAACATAAAATAACAACAAAGTAGATGCAATGCAACAAAGATTGTAACAAAGACAATAGCACAAAGTTACAACAACACGATTAATTTATATCTCAAAGACATCATAGAATTAGACTCACTCTTACCTCACAATGAGTCAATCCTTCAGACGCCTTTGCAGACTCGGACTGAAAAACTTACTGAATTATCACAAAGGACAAAACACCATTAATGAATCAAAAATCTTCGATTCAAAAACAAGTTAACAAAAGGGAACACCAAAGAGTATTTAAAAATATCGGTTTTTAACTTTATACCCTATTTTTATACATTCCACCCTAACTTCTTAAATTTAAGATTTTATATCTATAAACAAAAGAATTTATATGAGAATTAGTAGAGAAACAAAAGAAAAAAATAAACAAAACCAAAAAAGAGTAAAAGTAAAAATCAAATAAATAAAATAAAAATTCAACTACATCTCTAATTTGATTCTAATGTAAAGGTCTTAGTCAAGTAATCCTCATAATTATAGTTCAAAACCAAGTTAAGAGGCATTGTAAACGATGTTGTTTCGATAGGACCAGTAATTTCACAGGTAATCACAGAAGACCCTGTTGATGGAATGTGCATTTTGTTATCTCGACTACCTTTACAACTAACAGTGTACCCAGAATATGCATTAGGTAAAGAGGCAGTATAACTTAATATATTCTTCTTACGACTCATCAGATTAGGATCACTTCCATGACTTAAACCACAATTTGGATAATCTGGATCAAATATCTGTCCAGTATGTTGTTGAGGGTAGCCAACTGTAAATGTAATTGTTGCCTTAAAACTGCTGCCATCTCCCAATTTAGAAGATCTTTCTGTAACACTAGAAACAGTGAGCGGAGATGCAGATACAGAGTAAGGGATAGCACCTCTATCATTACACACCTTCACACCGCCTTGCTGGAAATTAGAAACACACACTTGAGCAGAAACAGAAGTATTGTAGGGATAACAGTATGTAAGTGTAACTGTTTTTTGACTTGGACCATTAACATTACTCTTATAACCAGTACCACTAATTACAATCTGTGAAAGATCACCACTTACAACCTGACTACCATCACCGTTAAAGCGAATACCTTGCAAATCAGAATCCGGGAAAGAACCCGATGGTTTATCAATTCCGTAAGCACTTGGTAAAATTCCTCCCAATGCATAGTAACCACTGCCTTCCTTAACATTAGCATAGCCCTTGTTTTCAACATCTACTATCCAACTAAAACCGCTATTAGGGTATAGATAATTAGAATCAGAATCTCCTTCCCACGATAATACTAATCCTGAAGTACCAGCAGGATAAACACTTATCTGCTGAGTTGGAGGTGGATTTGGACCACAGCTACTTAGACCAAAACTCATTAAAACCGATACTATTATTCCGAATGTTAGCAATAGATTCATCTTATTCATCAAAAATCACCCTTGTTTTCATATAAAAATATATGCATAACTCTCAAACACACTTATCACACAAACATTTAACACAACATACTTAAAATATCTACAAAATACTCTATACTTTACTTCATACTTTACTTTATACTCTAATCAATTCTTTTAAAAAATCTTACATAAAAACAAAAAAACAAAAACACTCAGCCTACAATCAACCTTTCTTTTACTTCTATATAAATTTTTCGTTAAAATTCGTTAGAATCTCATTGATTAAGTAGATTCATAAAAGAATCCTTAATGATTACAAACAGTCAATTATAGATTTTTATGTGTTTTTAAGTATCTTAATGTATTTTCATGTATTTTAATATGATTTAATGTATTTAAATCCTAATTCAGAGAGAAATTCACAACAGAATTAATCAAAAGTAGAGCCCTATATCACATAGAGAACAGATTTAAGAAATAGAAACATTTAAAAATAAGTAATGATTACACTACCTTAAGGTGATGATTAAATGAAAGATTCAAAAAATAAAAAAGGTGGGCTTATAAGTAAAATCAAGAGTAAATTAAATCTTGATAAATACAACAGCTATATTGATAATATCTTTTCATCAGCAAACAACTTAGTTGATAGAACCTATGATAAAATATTCGGATCCAATGAAAAATCTGATAAAAACAACACAGATTACATTAGTGACTTATTCTCACAGGCAACAGCACTCGCAGAAGAACCCTACAAGAAGATATTCTCTAAAGATGAAAATGGAAAAGATTACATAGGTAGTGTCTTCGAGAAACCACTAGATTTAATAAAGAGCATCTATAATGCTTTTTTAGGGACATTAACTGAAGATGATAATCCTAATAAAGACAAAAACAACACAAATCAGCCCCAAAAATCAAACATCTCTGAAAGTTATAAAAACAACGAGAGCAACAAAAATCAACAGAGTAAGAGTACAACAAATACTAAAGAAAATACTCATACCATCAACGAGGTATTAGAAAATCTAATTGATTCGTATGACATTTCATACAACAAAATCAGAGAATCATCCAAGAACAACAAATTTAACCAAACATATGATGCCTCATACGACTACATTTTGAGGAGCATTGATTACATCAAAAAGAACAAGATTAAATCAGAAGATTTAGTGAAAGCAATCTCTAAATACTTTACATCAACGGGAGCATATGAATCAAAAGATAACACCCTAATATCAAAACTAAACCAAAACTACAAAGAAACAGATAAGGATAAGAGTATGAAAGTATTGAGCCACTACTCAGAGATACCTATTTTATTAGGTTACCTTGATGGGATTTCTCAACAGGAGAAAATCAAAGACAATATGAATTACAACATCAATTTAGCATATAACAAAGAGAAAGGAATTGCTGCAATAACAATAAAGAGTAACAGAGATGATATCCTCTCAAAAATAAATAATGAAATAAGTAACTATAAAAATGAAATAATGAATAAAATGAATTATGACAGATATAGAAAAATGAATACAGAGATGAAACCTTCAGGAAACTCACCAAAAAACTTATTGTATCAAACTTCTACAGCATAGAGAGATAGGCACAAAAGAAAAAAAGAAAACAAAAA
>CAZZHT010000003.1:0-6174 GCA_964653825.1 uncultured Methanosarcinales archaeon | reverse complement strand
ACAATAGATATAAAAATCATCACCAAAGTTAAAACGAGAACATATACCCATCCAAAATAAAAGATTGCAAGAGGAATCAAAGCAATCTTAATAGCTCTATTATATAAAAAACAGGTAATAAGCCTATAACTCAACCCTTTATCTCTTAGTTCAGCAAGAAGAGGATACCACATATAAATAGGACCAGATGAGACCATACCCCCCAAAACAACATAAATCCACTTCTTTAAACCCCTTCCAGAAAGATGCTTAATCACAAACTGAGGAGTTACATAGTAATCGGTCAAAACCATCAACACATAAACAAAAACAAACACTGGAATAATCTTAAGAAGAATATGATAAAAAAATATCATAGACCTATTAAACAAAGCTCCATTATACAAAAAAACAACAAAATAGACAGCAATCATAGCAAGAAGAAAATACCAAGAGGCATAACTTTTCTTCTTTGATTTACCCCTATTGCCTCTACCATAGCCCTTGCCCTTTCCAAAACCATTATTTGCTGGGACATTTAAAGACTTTAAGCTCACACCAGAAAAATTACCTTTTCCAGGCAAGTTATTTCTTCCAGATGAGTTATGATTTTGCTCTTTATCTTGTCCATGTCTCTGTTGGTTATGATAAGCATTATGTCTGTTTTGGTAGGTATTTTGTTTATAATGTTTACCATTCCTGTTGTTAAATTCAGAGCCCATTATTGAATTTTTTTGGTTCATCACAAAACCCCCACCACGAACACAGTGATTAAGGCAACAACCATTGATAGAACAAAACTACTAATGTTCCTATACAATGCAAACCTCTTTCCCAAAATACCTGCCTCAGCAGGCAATTGAATTAATCCAACAGTCACCCAAGCAACCAAAAAAGCAGTAACAGCAATCAAGCTTATTCCGTCCTTTAATAACTCACCACCCAGGATATAACTCGTAACAGGATTCCCCGCAGAAACACTACCAACAGAACTACCAATGAACGAATTATACAGTTCATTCCTACCAAAAACCTTAACATAAAAGGACTTAGGTATAAACACAGTTATCAAACTAACTAGCATCAACGTAGCAATAAGAAGGGGAGTTACCTTCCAAATTCCCAATCCCGCCTTGACAAGGGCATCATTTAAACGACTTTTCATCTTAAATTTCACAATTCATATTTTTAAATAGATTAGCAGTACTCAGGGAACATACTTCATACATCTACGAATAAACTATTTTACCTCTGAAATAATTTTCTTCAAATTCAACAAAAAATCATCACTCATATTAACCTTATAATATAAAACAGGAGCTCTAAACTCAGGAACCTTTCCATAATCATTCATAGGAATCAAAAGTTCAAAGTCATCTCTAAAGTCGTGCCAGTCAATAATAACAGGTATTTCCAAATTCGAATTTAAACACTCATCGATTGTATCTAAAAATGTTACCTTTTTAAAGAAATTCTTAACCCTAGCAATCTTCTCAGGTTTAAGATAAGTTAAAACCTCTATTTCCTTTAACTGTTCAACAGGAACCCCTGCTTTTACTTTATAAACTAAAGTAACTCCATCAAGCATTCTAAAAGAACTTACCTTGTCATCCAACTCACTTTTCTTGGCACTTCTTCCAATAAGAACTGAATCAACTCTATTGGTTTTAAGCATATAGAGAACCTCTCCAGCACTTGAAGCAGGTATCAACTCAATATCATACTCATTTCCAAAGACATTTTCTTGTTCCTTCTGTGATTCTATTGCATCCGCATAGGGAGTCATAGTCGGACAGTAAGCCATAGTAATCCTTTTCTTAACCGCTTTGTTTTCAACTGAATTCATAATATACCTCTATAAACATAAATCTTGAAATACCTTAAAAGATAAAGCATAAAACCAACATAAAATTAAAACAAAATCACAGATAACAATTAAATCATAAAAAACAGAGAGACATAAAAATTAAAACGAAGTAATGCGAAATGATAAACCAACAATCGTCAAGATGATGAGATTATAAGATTATGAGATTATAACCTAATGAGATTGTAAACAAACGTTAACTATAAAATATGTAAGATTTTAACTGCAGATATTTCAACTATAGATTAAGCATTATAAATTATAAATGAAAGTATAAATCATAAACGAAATCACGAATTATGAATTATGAATTATTATTTAAAACTTATGATTTTTATCAGCTTATGGAACTAAAAACATCAATTAAAAAATCAATAAATAAGCATTAAAAGGAAAAAGAAAAAGGCAAAAACAGAAAATAATTAATTAAAATTAGAACACAATAAAACAAGAGATACAAATAAAAATCATATAAATAAAACAACTAACACAGAATAAAACAAAAGAAAGCAAAACAAGAATGATAGAGAATAGGGCAAAAAAGAATTAAACAGAATAAAAATAAAAATAGAACAAAATTTAAATATAAGATACTTTTCGGTAAATGTGGAAAATGGTTAAGATTAAAAAGATTATTCTTCACAATTTTAAAACCTTTGCAAGGAAAACAGAGATTATCTTTGGAGATAAATTCAATGTTATTTTTGGTCCAAATGGTTCTGGCAAGTCCAATACAATGGATGCCTTGTGTTTTGTATTGGGTAGATCTGGATCAAAGAGCATGAGAGCAGAAAAAAGTGCGAACCTCATATTTAACGGGGGAAAAACAAAAGAGAAACCAACCTCAGCAACAGTTTCAATAGTATTTACAAACGAAGATAAGAAATTTCCCTATGATTTAGATGAAGTCAAAATATCACGAACTGTTCAACTGAATGGTCAGAGCATCTATAAAATCAACGATAAGAGATGTACCCGTCAAGAAGTCATAAATCTCTTAGCCATTGCAAAAATAGACCCTGATGGATACAACATCATTCTTCAGGAGGACATCGTAAAATTCATGGAGATGTCTTCACTAGACAGAAGATTAATGCTCGAAGAAGTTGCTGGGATTAATGTTTATGAAGAGAGAAAGAAAACTAGTTTGAACAATCTTGATCGTGTTGAAGAAAGAATAAAAGAAAGCGAGATTGTTTTAAATGAGAGAAAGACATATCTTAATGATTTAAAAAAAGACAGAGACCAAGCATTAAAATATAAAGAGATTATGTCACAAATCAACTCATATAAGGCAACAAATCTCTCGCACAAAATTGAAAAGCACAATAAGACACTAGAAGAGCTAAATGCCAAAATAGAGAACAACAACAAATCAAGCAACGAAATAAGAGAAAAGATAAACAACCTCAAAAAACAGATTGAAGAGAAGAAATCTCAAATTGATAAAATATCCAGTGAGATTGAAAAAAGAGGAGAAAAAGAGCAGATAGAACTAAACAAACAGTTAGGTGAATTAAAGATAAAAGAGGCAACTTCTAATTCAAGATTAAAGACCTGCGAATCTGAAATAGAGAAGATTAATAATAGGATTGAAGAGTCAAAGAAGGAAAAAGACCTAATATTCTCTCAAAAAAACGAATTTACAAAACAGCTCAATCAGATAAAAGAAGAAAAATCAAAGTTGAACAATGAACTGGAGGAAGTCAGCAATCAAATTAAAGGATTTGAGGAAAAACTAAACTTAAAAAACGTAACTGAGTTAGAAAAGAAGATTACAGAGATTGATAACAAAGCAGAAGAAGTAAATGAAGAGCTAAGAGAATTAACTAAAAAACAGCAGGACATACTAAGGGAAAAAGACAGGATTGAAATACTCTTATCAACGATTGATACAAAGATTCAAAAAATAAACAACCTAAAAAAAGAGCATGAATCAGAAATCAATGAAATCACCAACTTAAAAAAGCAATTCAAAGAGATAACACTCAATCTTAACTCATACCTAAATGAGGATTCCTCGCTGGCTCTCAAAATAAACAATGAAAAGAAATCAATAATTTCTCTAAAAGAAGAAAAAGAGAAATTAGAATTGAAAATCAATTCTGTTAAGAACACAGTAAGATCAAACATTGCTATAAAGAAGGTTCTTGAATTAAGAAACACTCTTCATGGCATTTTTGGAACTATTTCAGAGTTAGGGGCAGTGGATACAAAATACAGGAAGGCACTGAGTATTCTTGCAGGAAGTAGGACAAATTATGTTGTTGTTGATAATGAAGATACTGCAATTAAATGCGTAAAATACCTGAAAGAGAACCATTTAGGGTCTGTATCTTTTATTCCATTAAACAAAATAAGGTCAAAGACAATTAACAAAGACCTATCACTAAAAAACAAACCCGGTTTTCTAACATATGCAATAGACATCATAAGATACGATCCCCAATATGAAAGGGCATTTGAATATGTTTTTGGAGATGCAATAGTTATTGATGATATCAAAAGCTCAAAATCCATTGGAATTAATAAAGTAAGGATGGTCAGTTTAGACGGCGACATTGTAGAAACATCAGGTGTAATTCGAGGAGGATACAACAAACAAGTCACAAATGCATTCAAGGATAACAAACTTGACGATGATCTCAATAAAATAAACCTTGAAATAAGTGAAAGAGCAAACAAATTAACTGAATTAACAGATAGGAGAAACGAATTAGAAGATAAAATAAAAGAACTAAGAGTTAAAAAAGCAAACCTTGAAGGAGAGATAATAAAAAAGGAGAAGAGTTTGTACATTGATACCTCTGATTTAGATGCAAGTCAAGAAGAAAAAGAAAAACTAAACGAACAACAGAAGCAATATGATAAAGAATTAAATGAAATTGAAAACAAAATATCAGAACTAAATGACAAACTGATTTCTCTTAAAACCGAAAAACAAAAGATAAGAGCAGAACTTTCACAAACAAGGGACCCTGCAAAACTTGCAGAACTAAAAACCTATGATGAGAAGAAAGCCGAGATTACAAAAAGAATAAACGAGTTAGAATCAAAAGAGAATGTAATTAATACAAGATGCGAGATTCTGGACAAAGATATAAAATCATTAGATAACAATATAAACGGCTTCAATAAAGAGAAAAATGCCTTTGAAAGTGAAATAAAAGATTTAACAACAACAATTCAAAAAACTGAAGAAGAAATCAAAGATAAAGAAGACAAAGTCAAAAAGTTTTACTCCGAATTCAAGGAACTCTTTGAAAAGAAGAGTAATTTGGAAAAAGAAATTCAGAAAATCAATGATACCATTGATGAACAAGAACAAAAAATAAGAGAATTAGAGCAGAGAAATAACCTTACGCAGTTAAAAGCTGTTGAAATACAAAGCCAACTCTCAAACCTAAAAGCACAGTTTGAAGAAGTTAAGGATGCTGAGATTATAAAGGACCTCGATGAAACAAAAATAGAATCACAATTAAAATTATTTGAAAAACAGCTTTCAGCTATAGGCGGTGTAAACCTAAAATCACTTGAGGTGTATGAACAGGTACAGAAAGAATACGAACAATTAACAGAAAAGATAAACAAATTAAAACAGGAAAAAGGGGATGTCCTTAATCTAATAAAGGAAATAGATCAGAGAAAAAAAGAACTCTTCTTAAAGACCTTTGATAAGATTAATGAAAATTTACTAAGAATCTATCCATCCCTATCCAAAAGAGGGATTGCAGAACTATACCTTGAAAACAAAAATGACATCTTTTCAGCAGGAGTAGGAATCATGGTCAAAGAAAGTAACGACAAAAGAATTGACATAAAGAGCTTATCAGGAGGACAAAAAACCATTCTCGCACTATCATTCTTATTTTCAATAGAAGAATATGAACCTGCACCATTCTATGCCTTTGATGAGGTTGAAGCTCATCTAGATAAACAGAATTCAGAAATGCTTGCCAAATTAATTCAGAAATACTCATCAAAGGCCCAATACATTTTAATATCTCACAACGATGAAATAATATCATCGGCAGATCACCTATACGGCGTGAGTTTAGACCCAAAAACCGGCATAAGTAAACTAATCAGTTTAAAAATATAAAATACATAAAAGGACAAAATACACGAAACTATAAAATACGTAAGACGAAAGATACAATCTAAATACATAACATAAAACACATCAGCAGAAAATCAATCATTAAAGAATTCTCTAAATAAAAATAGCTATAATTATTTAATAAAAATTTAATAAAAGAATATAGGCAACAGTAATTAAGACATAAAGAATTATAATTAATACTCAAGATGATTACTCTAATAATTAC
>CAZZHT010000002.1:9504-27728 GCA_964653825.1 uncultured Methanosarcinales archaeon | reverse complement strand
GTGAAATGTGAGAAGAAGTACTTCTTCTTTGATGAGATTCAGAATGTAAATCATTGGGAGTTGTTTATTAGAAGAATCTATGATAAGGAAAATGCTAAGATTTTTGTTACTGGATCTTCATCTAAACTCTTGTCTAGGGAAATTGCAACAAATCTAAGAGGGAGGACTCTGAGTTATGTTTTGTTTCCGCTTTCTTTTAAGGAGTTCTTGGAATTTAAGGATTTTAAGTTAGGTCCTAATTATCAGTTTGATTCACAGAGGTTTGACTTGAAGAAATTATTTAATGAGTATTTGGAGTACGGTGGTTTTCCTGAGGTTGTCTTGGGTGAATTGAAAAGGGAGATTCTGATTAATTATGTTGATATGATAATTTATAAGGATCTTATAGAGAGATATTCTATTAAGAATATTAATTTGATTAAGGATCTTGTCAAGTATATTACTACAAATGTTTCGAAGTTTTTCTCTGTGAGAGCTTACTCAATGGTTACTCCTTTTAAGTCTGTGAAATTGAACACTCTATATAATTATGTTTCTTATCTTGTTGAGTCTTTTTTTTGTTTTCAGGTGCCTGTGTTTAGTTATTCACTTAAGTCTCAACAATTGAATCCTAAGAAAATGTATCTGATTGATAATGGTTTTTATTCTGTTTATTCTTTTAGGTTTTCTGAGAATAAGGGTAGGTTGTTGGAGAATATTGTTGCTGTTGAGTTGAAGAGAAGGGGCAAGGAGATATTTTATTATAGGGGTAAGAACGAGTGCGATTTTGTTGTTAGAGAAAAGATGAAACCAGTGGAGGCAATTCAGGTATGCTATGAGTTGAATGAAGAAAATAAGAAAAGAGAATTAAAGGGATTGAAAGAAGCAATGGATAAGTTAAATATTAAGAAGGGCTTGATTCTGACTTATGATCAGGAAGAGACAATTGAAGGAATAAGAGTGATGCCTGTCTGGAAGTGGTTGTTGGAATAGTTCGGAGTGTATTCCGAGAAAACTATCATTTGTTCGGAATAGAATGATTGCAACGGGAAGTATACTTTTAATGAAGTGGAAAAGTTTATATATGTTAAGTATATTCTGAGTATCTGTGATGTATATGGTACGTGCAATGATAAATATTTCAGAAGATGCTAATCATGTTCTTAATATCGTGAAGGCAAAGTATGATTTTAAAGATAAATCTCAAGCTATTGAAAAAGTTGTTATAGAGTATGGTAAAACTCTTCTTGAACCTCAGTTGAGACCTGAGTTTATTGAGAAAATGAAACAGCGACAGAAGGAGCCTACCGTCAAAATTAAGGATTTTAGAAAGCATTTTGGAATTAAAAATGTATGAGTATGAACTTAGAAAAAGTGTTTTTTAAGTTAGCAATGATTGTTCTTTAATTTATGTGTTTCAGCGGATTTGTCTTGTTTGTAGAACACTTGTGTTTTTCTTTGAGACTTGTGGAATAGTTTCCTTTTCGAAAGGGAAAGATTTATTAATTATTTCCTTATACATAAGGATATGATTAAAAAAGATATACAAAGGTATCTTCTTGACAAGAAAGAGAACATTAAGGAGTTAAGGGTTTTTAGTAGAGATATTAATCTTCAGCTTAGTAAGAATTTTATTGTTTCTGTTATTGGGCCTAGAAGAGCTGGTAAAAGCTATTTCTTGTATGATGTGATTCTTAATAGGTTTAAGATTGAGGATAAGGATTATTTATTTATGAATTTTGAAGATGCACAGTTAAGTGATTTTCATTTTATGGATATTGTAAATTCTGTTAACTTACATGAGGAATTATATGAATGTAAGCCAAAGTATATTTTTTTGGATGAGGTACAAAATGTTAATCAGTGGGATAAGGCTGTAAGAACACTCTATGAAAGTAAGCAATACTATATTTTTGTATCAGGTTCTTCATCTAAGCTCTTATCTAAGGAAATAGCAACATCACTTAGAGGAAGATCTATAAGTTGTAGTGTTATGCCACTGTCTTTTAAAGAGTTTTTAACCTTTAATTCTTTTAGATTTAAGAAATTTTATTCAACAAGCGAGGTTAATGAAATAAAACATTATCTTAGAACATATGTAAAAAATGGCGGATTTCCTGATGTTGTTCTTCAAAGTGGATTTAATGAAAGTTTCTTTCAGAATTATGTTGATCTTGTTGTTTTTAGGGATATTGTTGAAAGATATAATGTTAGTGATGTTTCTCTTGTAAGATTCTTGATTAAGAGTTTAGCGTCATCGTTTTCAAAGCCTTTTTCTGTTAATCGAATTTTTAATAATCTGAAATCAAGAGGTTTAAAGGTAAGTAAGAATACTCTGTATAACTATGTTTCTTATTTGCAAGAATCTTTTTTTGTTTTTCTTATGAAGAGGTTTTCGTATAAGCTTAAAGACTCTGAGCTGTCTATACCTAAGGTTTATTTTAATGATACTGGTTTGATTAATTTTCTTTCATTTGATTTTTCTGAGGATTATGGAAAATTAATTGAAAATGTTGTTTTTAGTGAGTTGTATCGAAGAGGTTATGATACCTTTTATTGGAAAAATGTGAAACAGGAAGAGGTTGATTTTGTTTTAACCAGAGCTAACAGAATTGAACAATTGTTGCAAGTGTCCTACAATTTTGATAATCCTAAAACTAAAAATAGGGAGCTCAAATCTCTGATTAAGGCTTCTAAGGATCTTAATGTAGATCAATTGTATGTTATTAATTGGGATATTGATGATACTGAAGAATTTGGAGATAAAAAGATTGTTATGATACCTCTATGGAAGTGGCTGTTAGAATAGTTTCCTTTTTGAAAGGGAAAGATTTGTTAATTATTTCCTTGTTAATAGGGAAAGATTGTATAAAATTGTTATGAATGTTTAAAAAACATAGAGTATAAGTCATTGTAGGTTTCTGCTTCTTTTATTTCATTTAAAAAGGTTCTGTCTCTTTTGTAGGCTTCTGTTAGCTTTGATGAGACTTTGAATGAAATACTTCTAAATCCTTCTCTGTAGTTATCTATACTTCTAATTATCTGCTTTTTGGAGTGATTTTTTCCTTTATAGAGGTTTTTTAGAAGGTGATAAGTCATGTAATAGTATTCAGATTCAATGTAGATTTCACAGAAGTCTTTGTTTATCTTGTTTGATAGGCTGAATTCATTAAAAGAGTTTATGTCTTTTGGTTCTATGTAGTTGAAAAACATCGCTCTCTCTTCAATTATCGATTCCATTAATGGATAAACCTTTATCATGTCGAGGTTTATTTTTTTAAGTGCTTCTGAGTTCTGTTCGTTGTTTTCATCTAATTCTTTATTGTATTCTATCATGAATTGTTCTTTTTCTTTCATGTATTTTCTTATGTATTTTCCCTCTGATATGTCTGCATGGTCTATCTCGTGTCTTAGTGTTCTTATGTAATCTGATTTTTTGAATGCTTCTTTCAGAGGTACTTTTATTGCATCAAATTTCTTTTTTATGGATTGTGCTTTTTTTGTTAGGTGTTTGATTTTATGAGTGTTATTATCTGGGGATAAGAAGTTAATTAACTCTGTAGGATTATCTATTATTTTTGTTATTGTGCTATGATTTTTGGTTTTGATTGTTTCTTTTATTGTCTCTTCGTATTTGGCTATTTTTCTGATTTTTGTTGAGTATCTGTGGGAATTGTCTATGTGATTTAGAATGTTTATGTGAATTCCTTCTTCATTCTGTTCGAGCTTAAAGTAATCATCTAAAAAGCTAAAGGACCAATCTACTGTTATTTTTAGGTTGTTTGGGATTGTGAGTCCGATGGTTTCTCTTTCTTTTAATATTTGGTGGGTTCTTTCTTCAATATCTTTAACTAAGTCTTCTAATCCAACTGATGCTGAGATTATCATTTGTGTTCTGTTAATTTTTGTATTTGTTTATGTCTATGTTATGATATGTTACTGTGTTTTTGTTATCGTCTACATCTAAAGTACCTATTAGTCCTTTATCTATGTAACTGGGATTCCAAAATAATTCTATTAGTGGTTTGTCTTCAGGAACATGATTCCCATTTGAATCATTGGCTCTGTGTGCACTTTCATGAAGATGAGCGCTGAGAGCTTTATTTATCCCTATTTCTTCATAGATTCGTTTTAAGTCTTCATTTCCTCTATTTTCTTTTTTTATTTTTATAGGATAACCATATTCAACAAGTTTCATTGCAATTGGAGCGGGGTATATACTACCCTTCTTTATGTAGTTGTTTTCTATAATAAAGTCTTTTTCGACTTCACCAAATTCTGCCATGTCTACTGCTTCTTCTAGATTATTGAATTTTCTAGGAATGTGACAGACAGCAATGGTTCTGTCTGGGTCTGTTACTAACTTTTTTAAGTCATACATGTTTGATGATTGTACAATGCCATTGGCTCTCCCTTCTTTTAAAGCTTTAACGTAATCAGAGAGGCTGTTGATTGGAATCATTTTATTTCCAGAAATCATATATTTTCCACTTTTGAGATTTGGATTATTGTCAATATGATACTCTCCGCCTGCATTCCAATCAGAACCTGGTAAAAACACAAGATGATGGTCTTTAATCTTTACCTCAGTTGGCTCAAGTATTTTGTTTATGTTTGCGTATTTCTCACATAAGTAATCAATAACTTGCTCAAAGTCAATTGTTTCGTGACTCCCTGGTTGAACATAGGTTTCTAAACCGCTCTTGGCAACTGCTATTAGAACATAAGCTATGTCTCTTTGGCTGTTGCCTGTGTCTCCATTCACTATTATTTTTTCTGCTCCATGTTCTTTTAGTACTTCCACTGCATATGGTACATTTTCGGGATGTTTATGAGCATCTGATATTATTCCATAGTATGTTTTGTTTGCCATGATTATAGGAATATTTTAATAATTTATAAATCTTTTGCTACTTATCGGTAGTATTTGATATTTAACTTTCTACTGTTCTTCTTTTTGTGTAATATATCATTATTGTGTATATTCTCTTTATTTTTGTTTAATTTCTTTTTTTACCGACTCCTGTGTATTTGACATTTATGAAATCATTATCAATTATGTTTCTGCCGTCAAATACGTGCTTGATTCCATTTTCTTCAATTAATCGTTTGGTTTCCTTAGAGTTAAATTCTCTATGCTCTGTTGCAATCACTACAAAATCAACGCCATTTAAACACTGATTTAAATCAGAATAAATGGTATTTTCTCCTAAAATGTTTTTTGCATTCTCTCTTGCTTTCTCGAGATAATCAAAGGCCTTTACTTTTACGCCCTCTCTTTTTAATTCATTGATTATGTCAATGGCTTTGCTTCTTCTTAAATCATCAGTATTTGGTTTAAATGATAAACCTAAGACAGCAGCACTTTTGTTTTTTAGGTTACCTATTTGCTCTCTGATTATTTCTCTAAACCACTGAACTTGAGATTCGTTGATAGAGTCTGCTGCTGAGATAATTTGATTTTTCAGACCGTTTTTCTCAAATTGTTTGATAAATGCCTTTACGTCCTTTGTGAGACAGGACCCTCCATAACCAATTCCTGCATCTAGAAAATGCTCTCCTATTCTTGGATCAATACCTATTGCTTTTTTAATATCGACTATGTTTGCATTGGTTTTGTGGCATAACCTTGAGAGTTCATTCATGAAACTAATTTTTAATGCAAGGAAGCTATTGGAGGTATATTTTATTAGCTCAGCAGTTTGCCAATCTGTGAATATAAAAGGTGTCTGTTTATCTCTATAATAACTGAACAATTTGTTGATGAGTCCTTTTGCACTGCTGGATTCTGAACCAAAAACCAATCTTGTTGGGTTTAAGAAGTCATTTAAAGCATTACCTTCTCTTAGAAACTCTGGATTTGAGATTACTGTAAATTTTCTCCCAAGTAACTCTTGAGCTTTTTTGTTGGTTCCCATTGGAACTGTTGATTTCAGAAAAATAAAACCAGATTCTTTTACTTGCTTTAAACTCTTTAATGAGTTCCATAAATTGCTAAGATTTACTTCGTGATTCTTATCTTCAGGGGTGCCAACGCAAATAAAGATAGCATCACAATCTCTTAGTTCTTTATAATCTGTTGAAAAAGAAATTTTCTGCTTTTCCTTTTGAAATTGAGAATTTAAACTGTAATCATATATTGGTAATATCCCTCTATTGAGATTTTCAATCTTATCTTTGGCAAGATCAATCGCAACAACTTTATTGCCTAAGTAAGACATCCCAACTGCATATGTTAGTCCAACATAACCGATACCTACGATTCCTATTTTCATTGCGAATTCAGATGAGACCGTTATATTTAAAAATTTGCATAAAAATAAAAAAATTAAATGATAATTTTGAAATCCTCTTTGATGATTGATTTTATATCTTCCAATAGAGATGTATCAAAGAGGTTTTTCTTTCCTGCATTTATCTTGTTTAAGGCGTCTTTGAACTCCTCTTCTGTTGCATCTGTAGGATTCTTTAACATCCCATCTTTTATGTCAGCTTTTATTATGTTGGCTGGTTCTTTTATATTTTTGAAGATGAAGACCTGTTTGTCCAATATGTAGAACTCTCCAATATTACCACTTTCTGTTTTGAATTGTGTTCTCTTGTTTTCAATGCTCTTTGCTTCAATCATTTCTGTCTGAGATTTTAGGGATTTTATCAACTGCTCACTTTTCTGTTTCAGTGTTTCGTATTCAAATATTTTCTTTTTCTTTTGATTGTTTAATTTGATAATCTCCTTTAGGTCATCAAGATCTTTGTCGGTAATAATGGTTTGTTTTTTAAGTTCTTCAAAGTACTTTTCAATGTCAGCGTTGCCTTCAATTTTTGCTCTAGGTTTATTCTCTAAAATTAGTTTCTTTGCTAAGCTAGTGGTTGTTTCAAAAGCATCCTTAGCAAGTTCCTTTGTTCTTCTCTCTTCAATCTCTTTGAATAACTTCTGTATTCTGTCAAGGTATTTCTTTGCATTTTTTTGTAGTGTGTCAAGCTCTTTTCCGTCAACTTTTAGTTTTGTCTTATGTTCAATGTCTTTTCTTACCTTTATGTTGTTTTCTAAGATATCAACATATTCTGCTTCGAGGAGTTTCTCTTTCTTCACGAAAATTTCTCTCATTATCTCAGGTGTCTCTCGTGGTGTTGGAGGTGGTAAGCCATACAGCATGAGGGCTGCTTGAGATGGTGTTAGTATTGCATAGAATAAATCTTCGATGGCTATATCATTTAGCTTTGAGTCAATTTTACTTAGGATTTGCTCTCCAGAAGTCATGAACATATCTATTGCTTCCTTACTCGGCTTAATCTTACCCATTTTAAGTAATTGTTTCCATGGCATAAAGATGCCTCTGTCATAGAATGGGATGCCGTCTCTCAAGAAAGTGAATATAACAGGGTTTGCTTCTCTAATAGAGTCCCAAAAGTCAGTTAGAATGTAAACCTGTATGTTTAGTTTATTTCTGATACCAGTTGCCTCTCCTGCTTCGAAGCCCATACCAAGAATTATCGCTCTCAACTTGTTTTTGAGTTCGTATCTGCTCATTCTCTTTACATCAGTATCGTCTATGACTACAAATACATCAACATCAGATTCTTTTGTTGCTTTTCCTTGAACCAATGAGCCACCTAAAACATAGGCAACAATGTATTTCTCAAACTTTTTGAGGATCATTGTTTTGTGAATCTCTGCAATCTTTATTGCTCCCATCATACCTTTATCATAGATTGTGGCACTCATTGCGATTCTTGCAAGGTTATCGTACTTAGCATCGTAGGCCTCTTGCCATAGTTCTGTGAGAAGAATTACTTCTGGGGCGATTGTTGGATCAATTTCCTTAGCAATTGAGGTTATAATCCCTGTTATCTTGTTACTGAGCTCTTCTGTGGTCATCTTTTTCTTATTTGTATCATCAATAAGAGTGAGAATGTTTATCTTTTTGGTTTTGGGTTTATTGTTTTTGTCCACATCAGGGGGCATGAGTGCTATTCCAAGAACATAATCCTGAAATTTTTCGAGGACCTTATTTTTAAAGGAATCTAATTTTCCCTTTAGATTCTCTAGTTTTTCCTGCTCTTTTTTTGGCAGGTTTTGATTGATATCTTTAGTATTCTCATTATTATCCTTTGCATCCATAGGACTCACCTTTTGTTTAATGTATTTGGCTATGTTTAAAAATCTTTTGATATGTCTTTTTAATGCTGGTGTTTTAACAGTTTCATTTCATTTCTCTTGATTTTATCATAATACAGACATTGTGTAGTAGCTTCATATTGTGTTTCTCACAGAACTCTATTGCTTTTTGAGATTCAGAACCTGGTTGCATCCATATGTTTTCGATACCTAAGTTGTAGGCCTCTTGAACGACTTTTTCGGTGACTTTCGGAGGCACAACAATGTTTACTACATCAGGTTTTGAGGGAAGATTCTTAAGAGAAGGATAGCATTTTTCGTTGTCAATGGTGTCAATGTTTGGGTTTATTGGAAGTACTTTGTATCCTAATCTTTTAAGATCGTGATAAACCTTATTTCCATATTTGCTTTTATCTCTGGAAACACCAACAACAGCAATTATATTTTCATTTCTTAGAAACTCATGAGCTAAATCTTCTTTTTCTGACATTTTTTCATCAAGAATTGGAAACAATATTCTATTTATCTTATTTTTTGTTTTTAAACTTTTTTATGTTTATCTTTTTTATTCAAATGCGTTTGCTATTGCTTGAATTATCTTTTTGAAGGGGCTCTTTTTTGTTACCTTTGTTTTTCTTATCACCTGTTTATTGTCTTTTTGTGTTATTTTTCCCTTGCTTGTTTTCATATTCTTTAGAAAATACTCTAAGCAATCAACACCACAGAAATATGCCTTTTGTCTCAAATCTCGCGGACCAAAGTACAGTACAAAGGGCTCTTTTACTTCACTTATCTTTCTTCCACAAACAGCACATATTTTTTGATTTTCTTTTTCTGTCTCTTCTATCTTATTTTTTAATATTGTTTCAACATGAATTTTGTCTTCTTTTAACTCTTCATACAGCTTCTTTAATTCATCAATGTTCATTTTTTTTATAATGTCCTTGAGATCAACCATTCTAAATCCTTTTTGTAGGTAAAATGTATACTGGTATAATTAAACAGCAAACAAATATTTAAAGTTTTCCTTTTTGAGTGACAACTTGATTGAGTGAGCAATTTTTGTTATTATTTTATAATGAAAACATTTATAAGTGTGCATTTATATGAAGAAATATTATGGCTATTAATACCTTAGTGAATGATCTAAGTCATCTAATTGATTCTTATTTCCTATATCAGTCACAGGAAGTTGAAAATCTATATCTTAATCTTAGACCGAATATTAGTAAGGCAGAACTAGATGAGAGTGTTTTTAGGTTTACAATGAGTGCTCTCCAACAAAAGAAAGATCTTAAGGTTCAGTTTTATGAGACTACATTAAGTAAAGAGTATTATTCTTTTATAAGGAAAATTAGAGAAGTGCATTTTCTGTATACCTATGACAAAGCTAATATTGATGATAGGGTTCTTAATCGGGTTGAAGGTCTTTATACGAAAGGTAAGGATATTAGCAACGTTCTTTCACTGGACTCTAAAAAGTTGATTGAAGCATCTTACTTATTTCACATAGCTCCTGAAGTAATAAATGCAAGCAATTTTTATCATAGGAATGATTTTGAATCTTTTGAAGAAAAAATAAAAACAGTGTATTCTCAAAGTAAGTTGCTGAATGATGATTTGGACAGTCTCTGTGATAAAATCAAAGTGGATTTTGATAATCAGATTTTGAAGACAATTACTTATCTTCATTTTTTTATAGATGATTTGCTTAATAATAAAAAGAGTATAAATCGTAATAATGATAGTTTTCTTTATGCAACTGAATCGTTAGATGTTTTCTTGGATTATGATATCCTTAGTGTTATTCCTGATAATTTTAATTATTTAAAGGCCCCTGCCTCTCTTTTATTGCTTCATTTGGTTTGAAAGAGAGTTATGTAATATTTGATATGTGCTGTTTGAAAATCAATTTGAAAAATCAAAAATTTTATATATTTGAGTTAGTTTAATCTATTTTATTGGTTTTATTATCTCATTTTAAAATAAAAAAAAGGTGGTGAACAATATGTTAAAATTAAAGAGAATTGGTGAAACGTATTATATGAAGGTCTTTACTGATGAAGGCGATTACTTCGGTGATATTGAGGAGGCCATTCTTACTAGTAACAAGGTGTTTGGATGGAGGGTTAAGGCAACAAAAAACTCTTTCTTGGGCTCTGTTATAGGTAATGCAAAGGGTGTTATAGTTCCTCATCAGCTGGTCAAATCTATTGGAGATATTATGATAATTTCTAAATCAGCAATTCCTTCATATAAACCAGAGGAAAGAGAATAAAAATATTTTTTTGTTTGTTTTTTATTTGAACTATTTTCTAGTTTCTTATGCGCCGATGGTCAAGCGGTTACGATACAGGCTTCCCAAGCCTGTGACCCGGGTTCAAATCCCGGTCGGCGCATTGGCTATACAATTATGACAAGAGTAAAAGTAGAAAGTTTGTGCATATTTCGGTAGAATTATTTATACTAAGAAAAGCATAAATATACGAAGTTGATACTGGATAGATAATTAATAAAAAAAATTCTTTAGCTTTTTACCTTTGAGATTGTTTGTGGTTCACTCTTTAAGATGAGAAACAGCTTCTTTTAACATCTCTGATAATGCTTCTGCTTCTTCTTTTGTTAGTCGACCTAACTTAGCGAAAACCCAGTTGTCATTTGTGCGATTGCTCCTGCTTATCTGAATTTTTGGTAAACCTTCATTGTAACTTCTTATGGATACAATGAGTTTTGTCGTTTCAAAGTTTTTTTCGGTTTTGAATAGTTCCTTGTCTAGTTTCGGATCAAATGCCATTTTGATTTTTTTGGTTTTTTGTTTTATTTATATGTCTTTTGTTTTGATTTTATGTTTATTTTATTTTCAATTTAAGTTTCTTTTTAATTTGAAATTTTGTCTGTTATTTATGAGGTGGATTATCTTTTGTTATATGTTCTTATATGTTCTGTTATGTGTTTTTATATGTTTGTATCTTTTTAGTTAAGATATTTGAATTATTTCGAAAATTTTATATTATTTGTCTTATTGTTTTTTTGTATGGAAAAATATAGATTATATGTTGTGAGACACGCTGAAAGCTTAAGCAATAGAGGTGATTTTCTTGCGAATGCCGATACGCCTTTGACAGAAAAGGGCAAAATCCAGTCAAGAAAACTTGGTTTGTTTTTTAAAGATAGGACTCTTGATTTCGCTTTTTGTAGTCCTTATAAAAGAACTAAACAGACCTTTGATATGATTCTTGAATTTAAGAAATTAGATTATGTTTTTGATAATCTTATTGTTGAGAGAAAAATGGGTGTGTTTGAGGGTAAACCTAGTATTGATTTTTTTAAGGAAGCTAGAAAATTAAATTTAAATGGTTTGA
Organism: uncultured Methanosarcinales archaeon; assembly: GCA_964653825.1. Lineage (GTDB taxonomy): Archaea > Nanobdellota > Nanobdellia > Woesearchaeales > CAZZHT01 > CAZZHT01. The sequence goes on along the minus strand of CAZZHT010000002.1, from coordinate 16,268 downwards.
CTTATAGGCCAAGTAACGGTGAAAATTTTGATGATGTTTTAAATAGGGCTTGTATGTTCAAAAAGAAATTGTTTGATACTTTTAAGAGCAAATATAAGAATATACTTGTCGTTTCACATAGTGGTTTTTTGATGAGCTTTATTGGATGTCTGTTTGATAAAGGAGCGTACTATGTGTCTCTGTTTCATTTAGGTAATGCTTCTGTTTCTAGATTTGATTTTGATGAGAATTTTGATGTTATTGATTATGAAATTGGTTCTTTGACACATCTCGTTAAGTATTGATTTGGTGTTGATTAAGTGTCATTGAAAATTGAGAATCCTAAGGGATGATTCGTTATGATAGAAATGTGTTAAAGTAAAGAATAAAAAATTAAGAAGATAATTAAAATAATAAAAAGAGTTCTAATGTTTTAACTCATGTTAAAATCAAAGTTGTCTTCGTCATCGTAGTTGGTTGCGTTTAGTGCAGCTTTTGGTAATGTGATGTTTTTCACGACACCATAATCATAGATTTTTATATTTGTGCTTTCAGTCATTATTAACCCTAAACTGCTTAAATCATTTGTTACTGATGTCATTGTATCTTGATTATTTCCTTTTGATGCCATCATTGAGTAAACCTTTGATAGATAGAGAGTTATAGTTTCATTTTCAGAGCTGATTTTGTAATTATCTTTGTTTACTGTTAAGGTTATTTGCATGTTCATGAATTCTTGATTTGTTATGTTTGCAAGTGCTTCTATAAATGATAGTTCCTTTTTACTAGTGCTAAAGGTATTTGAATTATCATCGGTGGCAAATATGTCTGAATCATTCTCGCTGTTATTTAACGTATTTATCATTTCAAAGATATCTTTTTGACTAAGATTCATAAAAATAATGTAATTTTTGTTGTTTTCTTTAATCTCTATCTCTTTTTTAGGTAAATGTTTCAAGAAATCTGTTAATGATGTGTATTCATTTGCTAAATTCATTACTGTTTTTGTATCATTTTTATTTAGTTCTTCTTTGTACCATTCTTCTTTGTTTGAAAAAGGATTTGTTTCCATAGTGTAAACTGTATTGTTCTTGATTATTACCTTTTGTTCAGTTGTTGAATTAAGGAATGAGGACCATGTTTTGCTATCGTATGAGATTTCTTTATTTTTTGTATTGAAATATGTTGAGATGTTGGTTGTTGAGTTACCTCCCATTGGTAAGAGAAATTCTAACATAGACGACTCATTATTGGTTTTGCTCTTATTGTAAGTAAGTTCAGTTTTCGTGGTTTCAAATAGTGACATTATTAGCTCCTTCGGTTGGTTTGAACTTATTACCTTGTTTATTATTGCTGTTTTCTCTGCTGTTGTTAGACCTTTTTTAGAACAAGAGGTTATTGTTATTTCAAGAATTATGGTTACAATTAAGGTAATTGATAGAAATCTTATTAGCTCTTTCTTCATATTTTCACCTTTGAAATGTAAAATAGATTTTAGTATCAATCTTATTATGTGTGATTGATTTGTTTTTGTGTATCTTTTATTTTTTTCTTTCTTTTTATATTTTGTGTTTTTTAATTTCTGTGTTGTTGATAAAATAATTTCATTGAATTAAATTTTTTGTTTATTGTTTTATTTGTTGATTAAGGTTCTGGGTAGGTTTCATTTTCAGTAGATTGATTGTAATCTTGCTTGTTTTCTATGTTGATAACTTTTCCGTTTATTATTGCATCTGCAATCTTTTTCCTTGCTCGATTGATTATTCTATTAAAGGTTGGTTGACTAATTTCCATGAGTTTTGCACATTCATCTTGTGTTTTTTCTTCTAACTCTAATAATCTCATGGCTTCAACCTCATCATTGTAAAGTGTTACTTCTTCTAAGTCCCTTCTCGGTATTCCGATTGGTTTGAATGAATTAACTTCTGTGTGAAAACGCACCCTTCTCCATCTCATAGGTCTTGCCATTTTTACCATGTTATGAATAATTATTCTTTTATATAAATCTTATGATTCTTTTTATGGTTGATGAGTTCCAGGGCAGATGTCTATACCTTGCTATTATGAGTATTTTCTTTGAATTATGATAGAAAACAATGGTGCGTTTATTTTAGTGAAGTTTTAAGAAAAAATAGGGTAAACCCTGATTGAAATAAACATTTTATTTAGATTACTCATTGTTTAAGCAGAATTTTTATGAATTCTAAATTATTTGTTTTTTAAATCCAATTCAGTTGCATTTAGAGCTGCGGCTGGTATGTTTATGTTCTTTTTAATGTTGTAATCGTAGTATTTTATTGTCTTGATAGTACTGATTTTTATTCCTGATTTAATCATTTCATCGATTGTTTTTTGTTCTGAATTAGAGTTATATGATGGGTTTTTGCTCTGGTTTTTCATTAGCGAACTCAGTGCTCCTAAGTTTACAGTAGTTATGGTTTTTTCAAACCTTAGTTTGTTATTCTTTTTATTAATTATGAATTCAACAGTGAGATTAATAATCTGCTCACTCTTGTTTGATTTCTCATAGAGTTGTTGTATTTGTTGGATACTGTTGTTTAGAGAGTTCATTGCTTGACTATTCTGAGCTGCATTGGTTTCTAATAAATTTAAAATTTCATTTTGACTCAGTTTAAGATTTATGATATAATCTGTATGATTTTCATATAAGTTTACTTTGCCTAATGGGATGCTCTCTAAGAATGTTCCTAAATCATTGTACTTGTTAATTGTTTTTAGTTGATTGTTTACTGAGCTCTCATTTAGTTTGATTTTAGCCCATTTGGTAGTGTTCATAAATGATCCGCCAATATATTCGGTTGAGTTCTTTAGTATAATCATCTTTTTACTGTTCATCATGTAAACTAGTGATTTCATATTGATATCAAACTCTTTATCTGGAATATTTAGATAAGCTGTTGTTGTTTTTGAGCTGTTAAACATTGAACTCATTAAACTCATCTCTTTTGTTAAGCTACTGTTTTTATTATTGAAAGATATCTTTGTCCTTGTTGTCTGTATCTCTGAAACAATGATATCTGTGTTGTTGTTTGCTTTCATTACCTCCCTAATGATTTGTAATTTATTTGCGTTTGTGATTGTGTTGTTGTTCTGATTAGAACATGAGGTTATTGATAGTTGTATGATTACTGCTACGATTAGAAATAGTGCTAAGAATTTTATTGTTTTAACTTTCGTTTTTTTCACCTTTTTTTGATTTTTAGAAGAGTTCCATCTGGTAACATGTTATCTGGGTGATATTCACCTTTTTCTTCCATTTGATATCTCTTACAGTTTATCCAGTTATTATCACTAAGACAATATTTATCAAGCCAATGTTTGTCTATGAGACCTTCTTCATAGTACCTTTTCATTGGACAAACTTCAAACCATTTACATACCATTTTTTGAATGCTTATCTTTTTTTGTTTTATTTAGTTTTACTACTAACTATGATTTGCTGTTTTACAATTTATTATTATCTATTTTAATTATTTATATTTCTTTTGTTTTTTTGCTTTTATCTTGCTTTATAGTTTTTTTATTCTATTGTACCCTTTGAGAGCATGACGCTCAAATTTTTTTCTGAACCAGATTGTAGCTATGATAAACACTATTATTGAAGTAGTTACTTCTGCAATCCATACTCCTATTAGTCCTAAAGGTGTGTATCTCGATAAAATATAAGCCAGAGGCAATAATATGACTAAGACCCTTAATGAGTTCAGTATGAGAGTAGGATATGCATTCCCAACGGCCTGAAAAGCTGTTGTGAAACCAAAGTATATCCCTAAAAAGAAATATTCAAACGGGACTATTTTGAAGTAGCTGTTTCCAATTGTAATCACTGATGGGTTTGAATTAAATACCATGATTATTTGTTTTGAAAAGATGAAAAAGAATACACCAACAGAAACCATTACTGTAGCGTTGAGCCTTGCAACTTTTATTGCGATATCCTTGGCGAGTTTTATGGATTTTTTACCCACTGAGTGACCTATTAAGGTCATAGCTGTGTTGGAAATTGCCATCGCTGGAAGGAATGCCAGTGATTCTATGCGAAACGCGATGGCAAAAGCTGCAAGAGCCATAGAACCAAAAAAACTTATGAATGCATTTAGAAAGAATAGAGATAGAGATAAAACAATTTGATTTGATGATGCGGGGAAACCTATCCTAACAATCTCTTTTAACGAATTCTTGTCAAGTATGAATTTGAAGGGCATTATTGTGCTTCTTTCATTTTTTATCAATAGTATCAGTGCGATGCAAACGCTCACAATTCTCGAGATAAGAGTTGCCAAGGCCGCACCAGCAACTCCTATTTTTGGAAATGATAGTAAACCGAAAATAAACAAAGGATCTAAGATTATGTTGGTGATGGCAGAGACTATCATTATAATCATGGGTGTTTTCATGTCTCCTTTTGCTCTAAATATTGCATTGATTGTCATACTGACGGTTATTAAGGTTAATGCAAAAGCGTATACTCTTAGATATTGCCAGGCAAGGTTTAGTACAATGGGATCACTGCTCATTAATGAGAGTATGGGCTTTCCTAGTAGGAGTATTATTGTTGTTGAAAATAAGCCAACAAATACAGATAACCACAGCCCTGTAAGTACTGATTTTCTAAGAACGTTGTGCTTTTTTGCTCCTAATGCTCTTGAAACTAGGGATGTTAAGCTAACACCTATTCCACTACCTAAGGCCATTACAAAGAACATTATTGGAAATGATAGTGAAACCCCTGCAAGTGCTTTTGCAGATAACCTGCCGACGAATATTGTGTCTATTATGTTGAATGAGGACTGAATTAGCATTGCCACTATTGTGGGCCATGCCATTGTTAGTATCGTTTTGTACAATCTTTCTTCGTCAATGTTTATTTTAGAATGCATGAATTTGTGAGCCTGTGTACTGTTTATAAAACTTATCAATATTTTAGTGAAGTGCTGTCTGTGATTTTGATTTTATTTTTTGGTTTGATTATTGTTAGATTGTTTTTTTTGTGTTCTTAATGTTTGATGTTTTTATCTTTAATCATCAATCTTAACCATTAATTTTACTTTTTCTGCTGTTTCTTTTGTTTTTTTGAGTAAAGTTTTTAAAGATAATGGTGTTTTTAACAATTTGATTATTTGATATTTTTAGTTACATATTGGAATTCAGGTTATGAATCTGTGTTTTTTTGTATGGTTTTTTGTTGTTGTGATGATGTTATTGTGTGATTATGTAATTTTAATTTTATTATTTTTTATTTCATTAAAGGGTGCGAAATGGCAAAGAGTAAGGAGCGTTCTTTTTTAAGGAAGTATATAAGAAGAAATGGTAGTAAAGTGAGAAATAAGTTTTTACCATCTTTTGAAAATCAAGAGAATATCGAGTCAGTTTTGGTTGTTTGTGCTCATTCTGATGATGAAATCTTTGGCCCTGGTGCTACATTGGCTAAGTTTGCTTCAAAGGGGATAAGTATTCATACTGTTATTTTATCCTATGGTGAAAAGAGTAATCCACTTCGTAAGAAGGAGATTATTAGAAGTATAAGAGCAAAGGAAGCCATTGAAGCAGATAAACTTATAGGTGGCAAGGGTGTTGAGTTTATAGGTCTTGAAGAAGGATCATATTGGAAGGAATACTCTGAAAAGGAATCTGTTCGTAAGAGGTTGGTTGCTATTTTTAATGAGGTTAAACCAGATGTTATTTTTACTCACAGTTCTGATGATTTACATAAGGATCATAGGGAAACATTGAGAATCGTTCTGGATACTCTTGGACATTTGGGTGATGGTGTTTTTAATAAGAAACCTGAGGTTTTTATGTTTGATATTTGGACTCTTTTTAATTTTAAGAAAAGCAAACGTGCTGAGATGATTGTTGATGTTAGTGAAACATTTGCTGTTAAAATAGAGGCACTGAAGCTATTTAAGAGTCAAAAACTAAGTTTAATCTTTCTTGGTTGGTCTGTTTACCTGAATGCAATAATTAATGGTTGGAAAATTAAAAAGAAGTACGGAGAAGCGTTTTACAAGGTTGATTCGTTTTAAGGTACTTTAGATAATATTTTTAGATTTTTATAGGTGAATTTGAAGAGATAAAATGGAATTGGAATCTTTAAAGAGTGTGAATCCTAAGGAGGACGAACATCATATTGATGATGATATGAACTCTGTTGAGATTAATGGGAATTCGATGGAGGAATCAGCAGAACATCCAATGAAAAAGCTATTTGTATGTACTGATAGTTTTGTTCCACGTTGGGATGGCATCTCAAGGTTTTTGATTGAGTTGCTACCTTATCTTTCTAAGTTCTTTGAGGTTACTGTTATTGCTCCTAATTTTGCTGAAAATGAGTTATACTCTGATTATGGTGAAGCATTTGATTTTAGTAAATATGGGGTTAATGTGATTAGAATTCCTATTGGTAAAAAAGTGATTGATGGATACCCTGTTCCAAGGTTTAAGTTTATTCGGATTTTTCATGAGATTTCTAAGGCAGATCTGGTTTTTACACAGACAATTGGTCCAATTGGTATGAGCAGTATTATTGCTTCTGCTATTCTCAAAATACCTGTGATTCATTATGTTCATTCGGTTGACTGGGACCTCTTCATGAGAGCTGTGAAGGGAGTTAAGTTGAAGAAACTCTTTGTTAGGAATCTTACTAAGATGGTTGCTCTTTTTTTGTTTCATTTTGTTAGTTTGATATTGGTTCCTTCTGATGAGGTTGCTGAACTGCTTTCAAAGGAGCGTGTGAGGAAGCTAAAGGTTATTGTTCCTTTGGG
>CAZZHT010000002.1:5395-9404 GCA_964653825.1 uncultured Methanosarcinales archaeon | reverse complement strand
TAAAAGGTGAGATAATGGGAATTTTTAAGGCGTATGATATTAGGGGAAAGTATCCAGATGAACTCAATGAGGGTAATGCGTATCTTATTGCGGGGATTATTTGTGAGAACTTTGATTTCTCAAGCGTTGTTATTGGATACGATGGGAGACACTCATCACCAAAGATTGCCGAATTGATGAGTTATGCTTTTTTGGAAAAGGGAAAAAGGGTTGTTATTATTGGATTGTCTACAACACCCATGCTTTATTTTGCTACTTCTAAGTTGGACGTTGATTTTGGTGTTATGATTACAGCATCTCATAATCCTAAGGAGTACAATGGTATTAAGTTGTGTAAGAAAAATGCGGTTCCTATTAGTTATGATACAGGTATTGATGAGATTGAGAGAAAATACAATGAAGTCGAAAATAAGAAAGTTGATGTTGACTCTGTTAAAGAGAGATTTTTTTCTGAATCAAATGAGAAACTCACTAAATTGAGTTATGTTGATATTAAGGATGAATATGGTTCGTTTATGTTGAAATCACTACCAAAGGAAAGCTCTGAAGGTAATTTGAGGAAGGTGAGAGTTGCTATTGATGCAGGTAATGGTGTTGGTGGTTTTATTTTGACAGGAATTGCGGATAAGTTTGATTTCATTGAATATGTTCCTCTGTTTTTTGATGTTGATGGTGATTTTCCTAACCATCAAGCGAACCCTCTTGAAAGAGATACTTTGAGAGATTTGGCAAGGGTTGTTAAAGATAATAAACTTGACTTAGGTATTGCAATTGACGGTGATGGTGATAGAATAGGAGTCGTTGATGAGAATGGGGCATTTATTCAGCCCGATCTTTTGACTGCCTTTTTCTCTGAGTTCTTTTTATCTCACGGAAATAATAAGGGTGCTTCTATTGTCTATGATTTGAGGTCGAGTAAGGTGGTTCCTGAGGTTGTTGAGTCATTAGGTGCAAGGGCAATTAAGTCAAGAGTGGGACATTCATATATTAAAGCGATTATGAGAGAAAACAATTCTATCTTTGCGGGGGAACTTTCAGGTCATTTTTATTTTAGATTTAATGATAATCTCTATTTTGATTCTGGAATTAAGGCATTGCTGACATTGCTTACAATTGTTGCAATGCGGGACAAACCCTTTAGTGAACTCATTTCAATCTATAAGAAGTATCATCAGAGTGGTGAAATTAACTTTGAGGTTAAAGATAAAGCAAAAGTTATCAAGAGTATTCAAGAGTATTATGTGACAAACCAATCTGAGTGTAAGATAGAGACATTGGATGGATTATCTGTCTATTGCGACAAATACTGGTTTAATTTAAGAGCGTCAAATACGGAGAATAAATTGAGATTGAACCTCGAAGCAAATGATAAGGATTTGGTTGATAAGTATGTTAGTTTTGTTGAGGGGCTTATACATAAATTTGGAGTTTAATTAACTTTTTAACTTTTTTAATTGATTTTTAATGGTTTTTGTTGTTTATCCAATTTGTGTCTTTATCTTAGATGTTCTTTAGGGTTTTGTTTATTTTTTGAATTTGCTTTTTATTATCTTATTTGTTTTCTTTTGTTTTACTGCTGTTATCTTATTTTTATTCCTCTTTTTCTTTTTTCTTTTCTTTCATTTCTTTTAGTTTGTTTATCTTATCTTCTTCAATTTCTGGAAAGTTAGTTCCAACATAACCGCAATCAAGACACTTGTATTGAGAGTAGAGGCCATAGCCGAGGGCTTCAATATTTGTGCTGTAACATTTAGGACAAAATTTTATCATTCTTTTGCTGGTTGTTTCTTTTCTATCTTTTTGACTTTGATTTTTTGTTTTTTTCATTTTTTATGCCTTTTAATTATTTTTTTAGATTATCTGTTACTTTTTTCTTTATTTGTCTTTTTATCTCTGTTATTAGCTTTTGTTATTTATGTGTTGAATGAGATTTTATATCTTATTCTTATTTAGGATTTTTTGTTTTGAATTAATCTGTATCCTATTATGATATTATCCAGGGTTTTTGGAATGTTGAGGTTCCATGTTTCGTCTATGTAGTTGTTTAAATTGTATCTGTTCTCTATTTTCATGTAACCCTGAACTATTCTGTCGAGATACTGTAATTGTTTCTCTGTGTTTATCTGGGTTGTGTTGTAAAAGAATGTTAGGGTATACTTCCTGTCTATTGGTACTATTAGATGAGGAATGAGGAAATGTAGGGTTTTTGTGAATGTTACTATCTTGGATTTTGTTTTAGATAGTTTGAGATTGCTGTATAATCTTACTAATTTGGAAAATATTGAATCATAGCTGTTGTTGAAATCATGAAAGATGTGGGTTCTTAATTCTTCAATGGTTTCTCTGTTTTCTCTTATTGACTCTTTAAAGACATCAAATTCCTCTAAGGATGCTCTTCTTGAATTCATGTTCCAAGCAATGAGGGTGGTGTAGGTTAATTCTAAATATTCATCAGAAAAAGGGTCCTGTTTAGAATTGCGCTCTATTAGTATTCTATAAAGATAGTTACCAGGATCATATGGTCTGTACTCTTTTTTAACGATATTCAATGAATCCTCTAATAGTTGTTCTGATTCTAATATCTTTTGAAGGTTCTCTTCTTTGTATACCATTTTACAGATGATTTTTGATTATTTTGTTATTACAACGATTGCTAGTCATTATCACTTATTATTCCTCATTATTCCATATGGGGTTTATTCTGTGAGTGATTATTTTATGATTGTTATTTCGATTTATGGCTTGATTATTATTGGATTGTTTTTTATGTTTTATGATTTTTGCTTTTGATGGTTTTAGCTTAATTATTAAGCTGTTACTGGTATTTGTTTTCAAAATGTTTTTATAGTTGGTGTGTTTTTATTTCTTTATGAAATTTGCTACGCTTGCTGTGATTGTTAAGGACAATAAACTTCTTTTGGGTTATAAGAAAAGGGGCTTTGCAAAGGGTATTCTTAATGGACCTGGAGGAAAGGTTGAGAGTTATGAAAGTAGTGAGGAGTGCATCATTAGGGAAACAAAGGAAGAGGTTGGAATTTCTATTAAAAATCCTGAATTGAGAGGAGTTCTAGAGTTCTTTTCTAATCATGATAAGGATTGGATTGTTTTTGTATTTTATGTTGATTCTTTTGAGGGTTCTGTTAGTGAAACAGATGAAATTAGACCAAAGTGGGTTCCTGTGAATGAGATTCCTTATGATGAAATGTGGAGTGATGATCCTGTTTGGCTTCCTTATGTGTTGAAAGGTAAAAGGATTCACGCAGTTTTTCGTTATGAAAACGAAAAGATGATTGATTATGAAGTTAAGGAACTATGTTGATTTTCGTTGATATCTGTGATAGATATTGATATCTTTTGGTTTTTATTAGCTAATCATTTCACTTTAGTTACATTAATCATTTAATCATATTAATTATATCTTTTTGCTTATTCGAGGGTTGATTTTGTTGTTGATATTCTTTTAACGATGATTTTTACTTCTATTATTTTGCTTTTATTTTTGTTAATGCGAGTTTGTTTTTGTCAAAGTGAGTTTGTATGTTTTATTTATGTTTATTACAGTTAATATTTTAAATGTGAGTGTATTACTTTTTTATTGATGATGATTTTTTATAAAAAATAGATTATCTTTTGAATTTTGTCTTTTATTTTTTGGTGGTTTTTGATTGTATGATTTTGTTTTTGGGTTTCATTTTTTAATGTATGTTATCTTTTGTTATGTGAGAGGTGAAATTATGGCTAATAAACAGATACAACCGGTTTTTATTCTTCCTGAAGGGGCTCAGAGATCAAAGGGTGAGAGTGCCCAAATGAATAATATTGCAGCAGCTATTGAGGTTGCTAATACTGTTAGGAGCACCTTGGGTCCTAAGGGCATGGATAAGATGATTGTTGATGCAATGTCAAATGTTACAATTACAAATGATGGGGTTACGATTCTTGAGGAGCTTAACATAGAGCATCCTGCAGCAAGAATGATTGTTGAGGTTGCTAGGACTCAAGAGGATGA
>CAZZHT010000002.1:0-5295 GCA_964653825.1 uncultured Methanosarcinales archaeon | reverse complement strand
GTTATTGATAAGGAAAAGGTTCACCCATCTATGCCTTCTGAGGTTAAGGATGCAAAGATACTTCTTTTGGATTCTCCTATTGAGGTTAAGGAAACGGATATTGATACCAAGATTCAAATCAATGACCCTGAGAAGATGGAGGATTTTTTAAATATGGAAGAGAAGATGCTTAGGGATATGGTTAACAAAATTGTTTCCCATGGTGTAAATGTGGTCTTCTGCCAAAAGGGTATTGATGATCTTGCTCAACACTTCCTGGCAAAGAACGGCATCTTTGCGGTTAGACGAGTTACGAGAAGTGATTTACAAAAGTTAGCAAAAGCAACAAACGCCCGCATTGTTAACAATCTTAATGAGATTACAAAAGAGGATATAGGACATGCAAAGCAGGTTTCTGAAAAGATGGTTGGAAATGAAACAATGATCTTTGTTGAGGGTTGTAAGGAGGCAAAGGCAGTGACTCTTTTAGTAAGGGGTGCAACAGATCATGTTGTTGATGAGATTGCAAGGGCAATGGAGGATGCCATTGGGGATGTTGCCTCTGTAATTATGTCAAATAAAGCAGTTGGAGGAGCAGGAGCTGTAGAAACAAAGCTTTCTTTAAGGTTGTCTGATTTCGCAAATAGCTTGAGTGGTAGAGAACAACTGGCTGTTAAGGCCTTTTCAGAAGCCCTTGAAGCTATTCCTAAAACTCTTGCTGAGAATGCTGGACTCGATCCAATTGATGTAATCGTCGATTTGAAAGCAGAGCATAAGAAGAATAAGAAGTGGGCAGGTATTGATGTCTTTGAGGGAAAGGTAGTTGATGCCTGGGATAGTGGTGTTATTGAACCTCTGAAGATTAAAACACAAGCCCTTAGTTCTGCTGTTGAGGTTGCAGTTATGCTATTGAGAGTTGATGATGTTGTTCTTGCTGCGCCTCCTCAGGGAAATGCTCGACAGCAGGAGTATTTAGATTAAATGCTGAATGTATATCCGTTAATATTTTGATTTCTTTTTTTCTATGGAATATCTCTGTGATGAGAGGATTGATATGATGATATTGTTGAAAAAAGAAATGATAAAGAAAATATAATAAAAAATACAATTAAAAGAAAATAGTAAAAAAGAATAAATCTGAATTTATCTGGTTTACTCTTTGTTGTTTTCTTCTGATTTATCGTCTTTGTTATCTTTATTTGTTTCTTCTTTTTTTGAGCTATTTTTCTCAAGTACCTGTTTTATCTGTTCAATTGCTTCTTTCTCAGGATAACCTCCTATGTAGTTACCCATTGTTTCATTTATTTGTGTATGTGGTACCCCTGTTACTCCGTATCTGTTGCTTATCTCTGGGAATTCACTTGCTTCATATAGGTGAGTTATTACTTTGTCTGATTCCATTGTAAGCAGGTAACTTAGATATGCTGAGACAGGACAGTGTGGACATTGAGGTGTTACAAATACCTCTAATAATAGCTTGTCTTTTAATCCTTTTAGGAATTCTTTAGTTGATTCACTCAGTTCTGTTGTTCCTTTTGATGCAGTTACTATAAATTGTAGGAAGGCACCAAATTCATATCCTGAAGGAATACCATAGTATACTACTTTTCCTTTTATGGTTTTACATGTTACAGCTGTTGCAGGAGCATCTTTTACAGTTAATTCTTTTGCTTTCTCATCATCTTTTTTGAAATCCACTACTTTTAAATCAAGTTTTGGAGATAATTCAACAAGCTCTGTTAGCATATTCTTTATGTATGGTGCAACTTCTGTTTCTTTATTGAAGAATATGAGATGTACTTCTTCTTTCATGTCTTCAAGCATCTTTTTTATCTGTTCTTTTGTATTATCATCAATTACGGCCATGTTTATCACAGCTTTTTTGGAATTTGCAGTTCTTTATAAATTCTTCTATGTTGTGATTTTAGAATTATTTTTTGTTTTTTGATTAATGCATTTCTTTATAATGCCTCTTAATTCATGTTATTTCTTCTTTATTTTTCTTTATTAATATAACTGATACAACTAATTTGTCATAAATATCATAAGTATTAGAACTAGATAATTTAAGATTATGTCTTGTATTATTATTTCATAGGTGTTTTGTGTTTTAAGTGTGTGATTGCTGTTGTTCTTTACTGTTATTGTATTTTTGCTCTATGTTCAGTTATTTCTTAGTGGATTGTGTTGCATGGAGGTAACAAATTTATTTTGTGCATTTGGTCCGTATTTGGATACTGATAATCGGTGTATGTTTGAACCGCTTTTAGGAGCTCTGAATTATAGCATTTTACTCTCTTGGCTGAACCATTGTCAAAATGTTCTATTTTATATTCTCCTGTCTCTAAGCTATCAATATCTTGCTTTAGAAATCTTAATCTCCAATTTGGGGAGTATTCACTCCAACTAGATGGATCATCTGGAACATCTAAGTTACAGGCCCCTTCGGGGCTATTATTCATGATTTCTGGATAAACTATATTCGTCACATCATTTGTTGTTGCAGAACCAGGGCTTGTTAGAATCTTATGACATTCATCTGGGGTGATGTGACATTTTTTGTCTTCAATGTTTGATATTATAAAGCAGGGTATTTTCTGTTCACAAAACTCCCAATATCCACCTAAAATTTTATCACTAATGTCGCCGTTTCCATTCCAATCTATTGAAAAACCTTTCTTACAAAAGTCCAATTTTTGTCCGGGAGTTCCTGTTTGAGCAGTTTCACATTCTTGATTACATTCAGATATAGCTTTATCCAGAGTCTGCTGTTTGAAATATTGACCCGCTGCATTCTTCATGCCTCCTGTGGCCTGAGATGTGGTGTGTAAGAATAATGTGATTGCAACTACTGATACTATTAAGAGCACAAACAATCCAAAAATCATGTTAAGAGATTTGTCTTCTGATTTTTTGTTATTTATAATTACCATTTTTATCTTTCTTTTATTTTTGATTTTAATTGGTTGTGTTTCATTTGTTTAAGTTTTTATTATGTTATTGTTTTTTGAGTTTGGAGTTAATTGTTTTTTAATGGTGAAATTGAGATAAATAGTTTTTTATGTCTAATGTTGAAGTGCTGTCCTCAGAAAGATACTTTGATAGAGCATATCTCGTGTAATCTCCTATTTGAGTTGTTGTGTTATCAATTTCAGAGATGATTTTTCCATCTATTGTGCCCCCATTACTACATTCGTGAGTTGTTGAATCGATACTATTCAAACAGTCACCTATTGCTTGAATATCATTTTCATTATAAAACTGTTTCCTTATTATGTTGGTTCCATTCTTAATTATGAAAGCATTGTTTATGTCATCACTAAGTATTACTGCCATCCAGTTGAATGGGTCTATTTTTAGATTGCAACTTCCAAAGGGAGCATTGCTCATGAGGGATGTGTACTTTGAATCAATAAAGGTCTTACCATAGTTGGTAAACTCTTTGTGGATTATGCTCTTACAGTCGTTTTGGGTAAGTGTACATAAGTTCGGAGATGTTAATCCAAACTGTCCTGCAATCTTAGAGATGGTAACGCAGGTAACATGATCTGTGCAGTAACTTGTTACTCCGTAAGTTGCATTTTTTTGAAATTTATTGGCATCTGGGAAAGCATATGTTTCTGTACAGTACTCTACTCCTGCATTTTCACTTCCTGTTCCTCCCATTTTATAGTTAGAACATTCTTGTGAACATGCTGTTAATTGTTTTTGAACGAAATTTCTTGTACTATTTATAGGATATGGATGAATATTGTGAGCAGTATTTAGAAAGAGCAATATAACAACAGTTGCTATAATTACTAATACTAATATTGAGAAAATCATATCCAATGATTTGTCTGATTTTTTGTTTTTATAAATTTTGGTCATGATTTAGCCCCATTCTTCTATAATTTTTTTCTCTTTTTTATTATGAGAATATGCTATGTGTTATTTTTTTTATTTTTAAATATTTTTAACATCCCTGTCAAGTGGTAAACAACTCTTTTAAATTGTCTTGTTTATTTTTGTTTTTATGGTTAAACAGGATTTTATTTTTTTTAAGTATCATCGAAGGTCTCAATCATCAATGGATTTTTTGATTACCTATGGGTGGGTTATGGGAGTAGTTACTGTGATTATTGTTTTTCTTTTTGCCTCAGGTTATATAGATACTTCCTCTCTTATCAAGAACTCCTGTGTGATTGAGGGAAATTATTTCTCTTGCAATAGTGGTTATAATCTGAGTCAAGATGGGATTTCTATCACTTTGAAGAATAATTATCCTTCTTATACTATCGAAATTCATAATGTTACTTTAAAATACGCTCCATTTGAATATCAGAATCACTATTGTACTTTTAATTTGTCAGAATACTGTGACAATAGTCCAGCAAAGTTTATGAATCGAAAAATTAAGAGCAATTTATGTATTGGAGGTAGTTGCTACTGTGATTATTTTAACAGAAGCCCTCATAAGCATGGTTTATATGTGCCTCCAAATAGTGTTACTAATCTTAATTTAACTAATTCAAGCTGTAAGTCACTTTCCCTTCTCACTGGAAAGGCAAAGGTTCCTTTTGAAATGTATATCTCTTTTGAGGATACAAATTATACCTTCCCTGTTTATGGATATATCTATGCACCTTTTGAGAAGTGATTTATGATATCTTATTCTTGAGATTCATATCATTTGATTCATTTTTTTTAATTTAGATTTTGTCTCTTATAAGTTTTGTTTCTTGAAATCTTTTCTTTTTTTCATTTGGTGATTCTTTTGATTTGATTTAATGTGTTGAAGAAATAGGGTTCATCTGTCAATCGATTGTTGTCTTGGTTTACTATAAATATGTAAAACTTAGAAATATCAACTCCTTTTAGTAGAGGGGATAATATTTCATTTTGTGAGATGTTGTTGCCTTCACTTAATTCATTAAAGGAAGGTAATACTATTATTTTTAATTTTTTTGTGAACTCTTCTGCTTTTGATACCTTTGATTCTCTGATGTTATCTCTTTCTCTATTAATGGCTATTTTCACATTTGTATTGCCTATTAGAAAACATTTGTATTTCTCTTTATTTCCAGAATTTTCTAATTCAATGGCTGGGTGCTCATGACCTATGATTATTGTTCTAACGTTCTTCATTATTTCTTTAATTTCATTTTCTTTTCTAAAGATTTGTTCTATTCTTTTATCTCCATGAATTATTAGAATTGAGCCAATTATTCTATATTTTGAAATCCTTATTTTAGTCCTAAGCTCATTTTCTGTTTTGTGATTTGTTCTTAGATACTTTATTAGGTATTTCAAGTGAATGTCATGATTACCTTGTAT
>CAZZHT010000001.1:28753-35562 GCA_964653825.1 uncultured Methanosarcinales archaeon | reverse complement strand
ATTTATTATAAAAAGTCATAATCTACTATGATTAATTATAATGAAATGTAATTAATTGAGTTTGTTTAGGGCTAGTTAATGTTTTTTCAACAGATTTTGTTTCCTATTTTGTGTAAAATTACTTAAGTTACTCTATAAGGTGTGGAACTATGTCAATTAAAAGCAGTTTAAGATATTTTTTGAAGTCCTATAGTTTTCTCATTAATAACTCTCCTGTCAGTACTTTTCCTATCGATAACCATTTAAGCATTTTATCAAAGAGAATTAAATCAAGGAAATCACAGGTACTTTGGGAGTACATCATTCTTATTTCCCTTGCTCTGATTCTATTTGCTACTTTTGGATATATCATCGTAAGTTACTACTCCGACTATAATCAAAGACAAGTAGAAAAGGATTCAGTTATTGTCCTTAGCTCAATCCGAGAACAAGTTGAAACGGCATATAGAGTTCATAATGGTTATTTTTCAAAACTAAGAATTCCAAACTTTATAGACGGATATAATTACTCACTGAACTATTCAAATGGTATTGTTGAACTAAAGATTCAATCCCTTAAGAAATCAATAACTATCTCTATTCCATCTGTAATTGGCCAATTTAATGTAAACAAATACAACATTTTCCTAATGAAAAAAGATGGTCTTGTATATTTAAATTAATTAATCACATAAACAAAATGGATACTTTCAAAAAAAACAAAACAGGCACTATTGATATTAAACATCTCTTCAATATTATCACATTAAAAAGAAATCCAAAAGCACAAATATGGTTATTTGACTTTATAGTTGGTATCGTCCTCTTTCTGTCCGTTGTTTTTGTTTCATTTAAATTAATGAGTAATGCCTCTGAGGGTGGGACCCAAAGCACTCTCGATTATCTTGATCAGCAAGCAAATATATTAAAGTATAGCTTAACCTCTAAAGGACAACCTGCTAACTGGAATTTAACTAATGTCTCTTCGATAGGTGTAGTCAACAGCGATTACTCATTGAACAACACAAAACTTTATTATCTTTATAACTTAACCAATCAAGACTCTATTCATGTGAACACGCTTTTAGGAATAAGTTCTAAGTTTGCAATAGTGCTTTACAATACACAAAATATGATGCTTAATTTTACTTTCAATGTTAATCATCACAAAATTAACGTTTCATACATTGGCTGGAAGGGCTTTAATGCTACAAATATAAGTACCTTCGTTGCAAATCATGGCGATGTTGTTGTAAGCATGGCAATCGTTAATAATCTCTCAAATTTACTCAAAATGAAAATCTTTGTATGGCAATAAATTAGTATCAAGTGTAGGACTATTATTTTAATGATGCTAGTTTAGTGGTATTAATTTAGTTGTTTTCCATCTTTTATCACCTTTTTATTTTATTTTTGTTATTAGTTTAGTGATATTAGTTTAGTAGTAATCATCATAATCCATCTCTTCAGGAAATCATCTTTATACTTATCTTTCATAATTATACTTATCCTTAATAATTTTTTAGTGACCATAATCCTTTACTTTACAGCTCCTTTACAAGTCCTTTATTTTTACTATTAAATTTTAATCACTAATATTTTTTATTACTTATTATCATCTATTACTTATAATTATAAAAACATCAAAATAAAATGACTTCAAGACAAAACACAAAGGAAAAATTGAACTCAAAGTTAATACTAACCAAAATACACAAAAAATCCTTTTTATTCACAATAGATGCCATACTCGCTTCGATTCTTATTGCTTCTACAATTGTTATGTTAACTTATCATTATGTTCAGGCACCCTTTATTGATGATACAATTACCAATGGTTATGATTTAATAAACAATCTTGCAAACATGAGAGTGGGTGATAGTTCGGATCCTGTAATAAAAGAACTAATTACCAATGGCACCATCACAAATCTTAATGACACCATTCTTAATGAAATTGCTGAGTTATGGGCTCTCAATAGAACCTCAATTGCTAAAGACGTACTTAAAAGTCTTACACAGAACCTATCAATAAAGGGTTTCAACTATGGATTTTATATTGATGATGCTCCAATATATATTAAAAACAGTTCATTTGATTCAAAAAATGATTCCTTATTAATCGCTTCAAGAATGGTTTCTGGAATTGAATACAACAAAACCCGACTAGGCTATGTTGCCAGGGCTTTTGCTGAAAAAATAACCAAAAACACAACCTTTGTACTTATGGGTGATGTAGTTTCGAGTAGTGTTGATTATTGGTGGAATAATGGCAATACAGTAAACATAAGCTATTACTTTAACCTTCCTAATAAAATAAAAGTTAACGATGCCTACTTCTTTGTAGAAACCTCTTGGACAAATAATCCTTTCAGGGTTTATTACGATGGTAATTATATTCCAGGAAGTTACGGTATTGGTTCTAAGAAGGTATCTCTGAATTCCTATAACCTTAGTGGTCACCACAAAATAAACGTAATAAGTCAGTATGGCTATGGAACCTATGAGGGGGGTGATGACGGCGCTTCCCATCTCGTGGTTTCATATCAAACAAATATTACCAATACCCTCATGCAGGGTAATAAATATTACTTTAATCCTGTGAGAAGTTACTGTTCAATTCGTTATAAAAAACCAATCTTTGAGATAGGAGATATTAACAACATGAGTATTCATCTTAACCTAACCGCCAAAACAGTGTACCTTAGTTTTGTATTGGATGGTCAAACATATTATCTCACATCAAAGACTATTCCATATGATTCTAAAGGTGTTTCAGTTGATTTTAACAACACTCTTCTTAAGAGCTTACTTTCATCTCATGGAATCAGTTATTCTCAATTAAAAGATAAATACTTTTGGTTTCAGATTGATTTAGACCATTATCATTCAAGAGAAAAAAAGGATTATGAACGAATACTTCACAACGATTCCTATGTAAAGGTCTCAACTACAGAACCTGAAAACAGTTATGGAAAAATAGATTTAACAAAGGTCTTAGATGTGTCTAAGAAAAGTAGACGCCTTTCTGGTTCGTTTTATTCTCATGTTGAATGGAACTACAACTATTCAAATGAGGTGGATCCTGTAAAGGTTGATTCTCAATTAGCTTGGCTCTATTATACTAGTTATGATCCTTATCAGAAAATATATGTTAACTCGCAGCTCATGTATAGTCATCCTCCTCAGAACTTTATCTTAGAACTATCTCGATTTGGTTACACAAAGAACAATGCTCAATTTTTGAATGGAATTAATAAATATATCATTGATTTGGGCAATGGATACGGCATTAATCCTTATAATTCAATTGTTAGTTATACCTTTTTGATTAAAAACAATGTTCCCTATGGAAATACCTTTCCAACAGAGGCCGAAGCTATTAATGATGCAGTAAAGCGACTTAATGAAACCTTAGGCAGTTATATTAGTGCAGTGAAACTTGAAGATCAAACTATTAACCTAAGCGGAGTTCCAACCCTCTGGGGTCCAATCACAGTAGAAATCAGAATTTGGAAATAGTGAATGTAATAGATTATAAATAAATATAACTTAAAGAGATATAATTAAAATTATTAATAATTGAATATTTATTTTATTATAATTCATAATATCATCATTCAGAATGTTATACTTAAGAACATTTTATTTTAGAATATTATACCTCAGAAGGTTATATCTCAGAATGTTATATTTGAGACTATGAGCATATTCATCATTATTTGTCATTATTCATCGTTACTCACATCATTCACTATCATTCACTATTATTTGTCATTATTCACCTTTTATGTGACCTCATCATTAATATAACAATTAACAATTGATACATATGCAAACAATGAACTTATAATTTATTACGATTACGATATTACCATGATATCAAATTAAAATTTCAAATTATTATACATTTAAAAAATTTACAAAATAGAAAATGAAACACAAAAGAATCCTAAATAAAAAGGGAGCTACACTGACTCTCATAGCTATTTTCCTATCTTTTCTCTTCATAGCAATGTACGAACTTAACAATCCCATAAATAATATTACTTTCAATGAAATCTCAAAAAGAGCATTAGGAATCAATAGTTTCATAACTGATCTTGAGAGTGATTTTGACAATGTTGTCTATATTTCTGGATACAGAGCACTATTAGGAATGCAACAATGGGTCGTTAAAAATGGTACGTACATCACAAACCTGAATAACACTTTTAAAGGGCTATTTGAAAATGGAACTATTTATGGAAAGAATAGCACAATTATGATGAACTCTGAATTTTCAACATGGCTTTCAATAATCAACAATGAGGCAAATGAAAGAAACATTCATTTCTATTTGCATAATCTCATAGTAAAAATCTTTCAGAATAAGACAACAGGCCCCTGGCATGTAGGTGTCTTTGTTGGAATGAACTATTCTTTAATTGACTACAACAATGTTGCTAGTTGGAATAGAAGCATCTCTTATACATCAAGAATTCCTATTGAATCATTTGAGGATCCCTTATACATAATTAGTACCTATGGGAGATCAACGAATTATATTCATAAAAGTCCTTTTGACAATCACTTCGTTAATGGAAACAATGTAACGAATCTCACAATTCACCTTGAAAAAGGTTACTATATTGCATCTTCAAGTGCTCCTGATTATCTTCATAGGTTAACAGGAAACATAACTGCTTGTCAGGAGGGCATCGAAAGTATGGTGTATCTTTCAACTCTTAGCAGTCAGGGTCTTATTATTGATACGGATAAATCTGACATTGACTACATTTACTTCTCCAACTCTAATCCTGTTAGTTATCATATTGATGGGATGCCCTCCTGGTTTAGATTAGATAACGAATCAAATCATCTTGCGAAATACCAGGTTCAGAATCTCATATCATAAAAATATTAGACCTATTTAACTCACTGAAGACAATAAAATAATAAATAATAAAACAGTAGAACAATGTTCCATACATTCTTATACAATATATTCTCTTCTTTCACAATTTCTCTCATTTTATAAACATTTTAAGCTATCAAAATTAAACCAGAGCCACTTAAAATCATTACTTCTCTTTAAATCCAACTAAAAAACTACTCTTTATGACAATAAGCATAGATATTACAACAAAAACCAAAATCATATATCTTTAATAAGATTAATATACAAAAAAGGTAATATTTATATATTAGTCTCTCTTTATTAATAAAAAGTGCTAGATTTTAAGCAGTTTCAAACACACTTAAAACGGTTTGCTTTATAAAATACCTAATTACTTTATAAGTTACTTAGAGTTATATACTATTCATCTACTATTTTATAAATAATAGTTATAAAACCTTTGTAGGATACTGCTACGAAGGATAATGAGTTGTTGAACATGGTTATACTATACGATAGATTTAATTTGCCGGATGATATATACGACATTATATTTTCTACAAAACAACAGAAGATTGTTGCTAAGCTCTTGATAAAAGAAATGAAAGAGCACGGGGGCATAATGACTAAATCCGAAATGTCTCTGTTTGCAACTGCTCTTCATGAAGGCAACTATATCACAGAACTTGATGAACCTGAATTTGCAGGTAAAAAGGTAAAACTCTCATACAATAAGCGTCAGTTTTATGATCGTATTCTGACTCCTTTAAAGAGCATGGGTTTAATATACTATGATTTATACAAAAAGAACTACACTCTCAGTGATGAATTTGCAAAGGATTTACAAAAAATCGGCCTGATGTGGATTAGAGAATTAAACAAAAAGATAGGTACTCCCATAAAAAATAAGAAATAAACAGAAATCAGTATAAGCTGATAGATAATCAAAGGAATCAAAGGTCTTAATGAAAATGATAACAGAGTCAGAAGCCATATTTCTATTAAAAAAACATTCCTCAGATGAGGATTCATATAACAAAATTCTTGCTCATTCAAGAGCTGTCCAATCTCTTGCGCTTGAAATTACAAATAAAATCAAAGCAAAAAATCCTTCAGTTCAAATAAATATAGACATAATATCAATAGGCGCCTTACTCCACGATATTGGGAGATTCAAATATCCTCCAACATCAGGTATAAATTCAGTTCTTCATGGGCTTGAAGGTTACAAAATCATAAAGCAAGAATTTGAAAACAGATATGATTGGAATGAAGTTAATGAAGTTGCTTTAATAGCAAGGAACCATGTTGGTTTTGGGATATATCACTATGATATCACCTTACAGAAACTCCCGTTGCCAATCTCGGATTACGTTCCCACAACATTAGAACAGAAAATCGTTTGTTACGCTGATAATCTCATATTCTTTACAAGAAGAGGAACAATCTATGAGATTCTGAAGAGATTCTCTAACAAAATCTCTCTGTTTCTGCTAAAAAGAGGAATAGTTTTACATAATGAAATAGCATCTTTGACCGGAGACACTATAATTGCACTCACAATACCACTCCTAAATCAGATTTTAGACCGAACTTTAATTATCAATAGATTAAACAGTTCCCCCTGTTTTGCCAAAAATATAAACTCAAATCTAAAAAATCTCCTGCTTGAATTCATCATTGACAGCAATCTTACTACTAACATTGATAAATCATCTGAATCAAAGAATCTGCTTGTGAACATTTTGTTTAATAACTCTAAAATCGAGAATATCTCATTAAACGACCATCATAATCCAAACAATCAGAGTCCTGACTTAATCATGAACTCTGAGAAAATATTAAGCTTGTTTGATAGCTCTGAGTACTACTTAGAACATTGGAATAATTTTTCAGAATTCCTCGAATCAACACAACACTCAGAAAAACTCACACAGATTCTCAAACCCTT
>CAZZHT010000001.1:18341-28653 GCA_964653825.1 uncultured Methanosarcinales archaeon | reverse complement strand
TGTTATGTTTTTATCTTCTCATGGACAGACATATGTTGCAACGTTAAACAATCCAAACCTCGCGAGAACAAACAATGCTGCTGCCCCGATAATCATTCCTAAAATAAGTCCTTTCAACAAATCTGGAAAACTGGTTATCATTTTATCTCAACCCCTCAACTCTCTCCTATTAAAATTCAAATTTAGTTATTTAATAAACTTTACTTTCATAGTATATAAAACTTTCTATTTATAAACTAATTCTTATATAATTATTAAACAGATAAATGGATTTTTACATCCCTTTACTATTACTTTTTTAATCTTAAATTCAGAATCTCAGACAACAGAAAATTCATAATCCTTACAAACACCTTTTATAATCTCTTTTTTATTGTTTATGAATGATTTAACTGCATCCTCTACTCTCGTGAATTTTCTCTCCACCTCCGCAAAATACTGTTCACTCTCAACAAAAACTCTATCCCCATTATTACTATGTTTTTTAATAAAGGCCTTGACTCCATCAACAAACTCCTTTCTTGGTCCCTTGATTATTTTTGTTTTACTTAAGTCGTTTCTATCAACAGCGTAATAAAAGAAAATATCATTTTTCTTATCCCAATCAAAATCCATCTCAAAAATATCAAAATCACATTCCCTTAAAAAAGCAGCCAACTGTTTATATAATTTAAACACCTTTGTTCCAGCAACATCCTTATTCCCATCATTCGGTTTAATCTTAAAGTAAATAATTTTTTGTTTATTACTGCTCTTGCTTTTAATGACCTCATCATTCAGGAACCTAATCTCAAAAAATTTATAACTCGGTTCATCAAGGAATCTTTTAGCAGCATTTATCATTTTACTTAAACTTTCATCTGACAATGCTGCTCCGGCATTTCTACTCTTATCGATTGGATCTATAACAACCAATGGAGAAATCTTTGATTTATTCAAGAAGAAAATTGCATTTGATCCCTTGTAATATCCCTCAACATCTATTATTTTGGGGTTATCCTTACTTATTTTTTTCCATTTAATTGCATTCCTCAAAAAATCCAGAAAAGACCCATAATAAATCATGAGAATATCGAGTAAATGCCCTGAAAAACCATTAACAAAAGATTCCGCACCATAGACCTTCTGTGCCTTTAAAAACTGCTTTGCGATTCTCACATTATCCCTAATTGTCTCATTGCTTCTGCTATTAAACCAATCAACATGCAATGGTGAAAAATCGGTGAGATTCTTAGCATACTTTAGCTCACTTTTATCCTTTATAAAATAAACAGGAATTACCTCATAATCAATTTCCTTAAAACTAAACTGGAAATAATCCCTTGAACCATGAACCCTAAGAACATCACTGAATAATGGCCTAATAATCTCAAAAAGCATATCAGATAGATTATCATTATTGTAACTCAAATCAAATCTAACAAAAATATCACAGTCAAAATCATTAACTATAAAAGTATCTTTCGCAATTGATCCTCCTATTGCAACTCTTGCATTAATATTGTTTTTCTTAATCTCATCTGTAATCATATTCTTAACTTCATTTACCCTCTTCTTAATACTATCATCTTTTGGTTTAACCTTTTCCAACACTCTACCAAAGATGCTTTTGATTTTTTCATCATTAGCTTTTGCCATCTTCTTATTAACTCCCATAATACCACTGATTTTATTAGGTTTTCTTTAATTCTGTAATTTGATGCTTGATTTAATCCATAATTTAATTTTTTAATCTTCTTATTTAAATGATTAATCCTTAATATTTAATTTAGACGGTTTGATTAAGGTGCCTTAAAAAAACAAACCTAAAATCAACACCAACAAAAACTAAAAAATCCTCTATTAACCAAATAGAAACACTAATAGATATAAAAATATTTTCTATTTAAAAACAAATCTGATTCAAAAAACATCAACAAATCTTACAAAAAATCACAAAATCTTACAAAATCTTATAAACAAAACAGAACACCTCTCATATCAATATAAATATCACATTGATATAAACCACATTAATATAAACCACATTGAAGTGAATCTCATTAATCTTAACCACATTAATAAACAAATGACAAAAAGAGATTGCCTAGTATTGAAAATACTGTTTGATATTAAAATGATACAAATTATTGAAATAGTACAACTTAATAATCATTAAATTGAGATAATCAAAATGATTGCAAGCCATAATAAAATAAAGGGAAAAAATCATAATTTAAGATTCAACAACAACTCAAAGAATCACTATATTAAAAATACTAAGAATACTCACACTACTACACATCTTAAAACACCTATAAATACATACGTAAGCACACATACAAATACACATTCGAGCGCACATCCAAATACATCTATTAACACACTAGTTGATAGCTCTGATTACAGTAATAAACAAAGAAATAATAGTAAACAAAAACAAGAACAAGAACCTAAAGTATCAATAATTATCCCAGCTTACAATGAAGAGAAAACCATTGCAAGAACCATCAAAAGCATTCTTAATCAGACATATAAAAACTACGAGATACTTGTTGTTAACAACAATAGCAAGGATAAAACCGAAGAAATTGCAAAGAGATATGTAAGGGTAATAACTGAGAAACAGCAGGGTTATATTCCAACAGTAATCTCAGGTATAAAACATACGACTGGAAAAATAATTTCTATATGTGATGCTGATTCCTATTACCCAAAAAAATGGCTAGAAAAGATGCTGAAGTCATTCAATAAAAAGAAGGTTGTTGGTGTTTATGGAAGTGCTCGATTTTATGATACCAACATATTCTTATCTTATATATCATATCTGATTTACTCAACATTCTTAATAATCTCCAGGGTTTTAGGTGTGGATAACGCCGCAGGATTTAATTTTTTATTTTCAAGAAAAGCATATGAAAAATCAAAAGGTTACAATATCAATTGGAAATGGGCAAGTCCTGATATTGAATTAGCCCAGAGATTAAAAAAATATGGAAAACTGAAGCTGAGATTGACTTATGTTTATACTTCATCTAGGAGATTTAAAAAATCTGGTTTTATAAAAACATCACTGATGTTTCTAAAAGCATGGTATTCAATGTTAAAGAAAAAAGCTCCAAACATCTCATATAAAGAATATAACGCTCAGAGAAAATAAAGAAATTAAAATTAAAATGATAAAATCGTATCTTTTTTATTTAATTGATTTTGAGATTTAGCTTTTACAAATAAACCTTTTTTTTGAAAAAAAACAAAATATAGAGCTCCTTTTTAGAAAAATTTAAATAGGAGTATTGCCTACCATTATCAAACAGTTAACAAAAATCTATGCTAAAATCTATTTTCTGGAGGATTAAAAAAATGAGAAGATCTAAAACCGATACCCGTTTCTTTCAAGACATCCAAAAAGATTCCAATGGTAAAACTTGGAAAAGATATAAGGATATTAGATTCCCATTCTAATTCTTTTTTTCTTATTTTTGTTAATAATCAATAATTCATCTTAATTAAAGCATTAATTGAATTTCATATCAACTAATTCATCACTGCATTTCTCACTTCATTTATCATTATAATTACTTCATTAATCTATAATGTTCTTTTAATTCTTAGATGTATAATTTTTCTATATATAGTTATTCTATATGCGATTCTTATGGACCTTATTACCATGTTAATACTCATGCTTTCTTATTATGATTCAGAACTTTGATTGCATCAACCAGATTATTGTAATTAAAATTTCCCTTAATTGCTTTATAATTAAAATGAGTTCTGAATCCAATCTTACCCTTCTCACCAAGAAATCTTATAATATCATTAGGTTTTGGCATAACCTCTTTAATTCTCTTACATACTATTGAAACATCATAGAAATTACAACTATCAAATCCAAAACAATTTTTGTTTCTTTTGCTATCTTTTTCATATTCCTTATCATTACGACTTACGGCCTCACTCATCTTTTTAACATCATCAATTCCATGAGCTTCATCGTAAATCAAATTAACAAAATTAACGAGTTCATTATCTCTTTTATATCTCTCTATTATTTCGTCTCTTATCTTCTCTACAAATCTGAGATTAAAAAGCTCTCCGTTCCATATTGGGCCCACTACACTCACCGAATTTGTTGAACTGTTTTTATCAAATGATTCATTAGAAATAATGCTATTCTTTGTTAATTCATTTAATTCAAATTCTCTTATGCTCATATCTCTATCATCATAAACCATAAGTTTATGCTTAGCAGCAACCTCATCGCATCTCTTTTTCCCTTTATTGACTTCAAAAAACACTCTAAAATAATGGTCCTTTGAGTAAGAAAAAATAGGAATCAATGCCTTTTCATACTGCATTCCAATCAACTGTACCTTTCTAATAAGAATTCTCAATCCGAACTCCTTCATAAAGTGATTTCTTAACGGTTTTGACCAATACTTCCTAACGCAGGGATTCTTATAGGTTCCGCATAGATCTGAAGTATCCGTTGCAGTTACTGCTAGAATCCCTCTTCTGCTTATACTTTTGACAGCTGCATCCAGAAACATATTTGGACTTCCAAAAGGATCCAAGTCAATATAATCATAGTGTCCATCGAGTAAAATTTTATTTGCATCAGTATTGCTTAGAATTATCTTACCATTCGTCAAATAGGAACTAAAATCATTCAATTCCAACTCTTTTTTAATAACATTTAGAAATCTCTCATTTTTATCATTGATGTAAAGCTCTTCAATAGTACCATTATCAAAGTAATTCCGAAGCTCATTAATGAATCTTAGTCCTCTAACACCTGTTGCACTCATAGGTAATATTAATCTCAAACCGCGTTTCTTGTTATTGTCTTTGTCACTTCCCTCAATCCTCTTTTTACTTGAACTCTGAGCCATTAAACAAACAATTGCAACTGAAAAGTCCCTATTATGTGTCATCTTTGGGTTGTAGAAAACACTCATCTTAGCAGAAATTTTATTCTCCTTAGGAATAAGAATCTTAGTACCTCTCTCATTAAAAATCTTCATATTATTTACAACTTGATTAGTCTCATTAGCACTCTCCGATTTTTCTTTGTTCATCAACTCTCACACCTTATTGAAAAGTAATTTTATTTATAATCTTTTTCAATATTTCATCATTAACTGTTATTTCTCATTAGCTTACTAATTAATTATCGTTATAAATTATCTTTATAGATTTACAGTTGTGACAAAATAATCAAAGAAATTCACAAAATTTATAAAGTAAAATAACGCGGAAAAACAATGAAATTAGAAATTATAGAATTAAAATCAAAAAGATTGAGACCCTAAAAAATTAAAAAGCAAAATGGTATTAAAAGATAAGAAGAACCACAAAAAGAATAATAACAAAAGTGAGAATCTTTCAAGGCAGAAAAGCAGTATTGGTTCAAAGAAAACACAGAAAAAAGTAAAATTGCAGGAAAAATCAAAGGTAGAACCAAAAGTAAATTCAAAATCAAACTCAAAGTTAAACTCAAAGACAGTTTCTAACAAAACTATTGATTCAAATGTCGTTTCTAATCGTATTAATCATTCAAGTAACTCAGATGATTCTAATTATTCTAATTCACTTTCATCTCCATTTTCAGACATCATCTCAGAGATAAAAGAAGCAAAAGCCCACAATTTAAATCTTATTTCGGCTCTTCACATTGTTCAAGACCGCTTAGGTTATATCCCTAAAGATATATCAAAACAGATATCAAGAATATATAATGAACCTCTTGCACGAGTTTACTCAGTAATCACTTTCTATAATGAATTCAATCTAAACAAGAGGGGCAAACATCTTATTAGGGTTTGTTTAGGAACTGCATGTAAGGTTAATCACAATAGGGACAATCTCAATTTTCTAAAAGAAAAATTCCAGATAGAGATTGGAAAAACAACAAGTGATAATCTTTTCACATTAGAAACTGTGAACTGTTTTGGAGCATGTAGCCTTGCACCTGTTGTAGAAATTGATGGTAAATTACATGGTCATATGGATACTGCTCAACTTGAAAAGATTTTAAACAAAATCAAAAAAACAGAATCAAAGGGAACATAATAAAGACAGTCATATCAAATTTAATTTGTACTAAAACCAAATTCAAATCAAAATCAATTCAAACCAGAATTCAATCTAATAAACAATCTAAACAAATCTGGAATCTGAACAATTTAAACGACTTAAACAGCTTAAACAATTTAAATACCTCAAATACGTTAAACACGTTAAATATCTTAAATACCTTAAAGATATTAAAGATATTAGATATTAAATATTAAGTGTTAAGTATTAAGTATTAAATCTTTTAAATCATTTGAACAAAAAATGGAAACTGACGCACCCAAACAAAATGCAATTGAAAGCACTACAATTGAAACTAATCCTCTTCAGACCGATACAATTGTTGCAAAAGTAGGAATGGCATCCTGCGGTATTGCTGCTGGAGCAGAGCCCGTCTTTAACGAACTAAACAAAATTAAAGATATTATTAAAGGAATCACTCTCGATGTCAAAAAAGTTGGTTGTATTGGGTGTTGTTATGCAGAGCCCATTTTAGAAGTAAAAAAGGGCAATGATGAAACCATAATCTTTCAACATGTTGAACCTAAGGATGTAAAATCAATTATCAACTCAGTAAAACAGAATAAAGTTCACAAAAAGTTCTTTGCCAAGAGAAGAGATGGAAAAAGAAGAATCCCTGGTGCTTATATTGAATCACTTTCTTTCTATAAGTATCAAGAAAAAAGGGTATCTCATTACTGTGGTATTATTGAACCTGAAAACATAAACGATTATTTAAATATTGGTGGATATGAGAATCTAAAAAAAGCCCTATCCATGTCTCGAAATGAAATTATTGATATTATTGATGAATCTGGATTGAGAGGTCGGGGAGGAGCAGGTTTTCCAACTGGGAAAAAATGGAAGGTAATGCAGAAAGCCAAAAAACCAAAATACCTTATATGTAACTTTGATGAAGGGGACCCTGGTGCCTTTATGAATAGGGTCTTAGTTGAATCAAATCCCCATCTACTCCTTGAAGGCATTCTCATCACCGCTTATGCTTTGGATGTTGATAAGGCCTATATTTATACAAGAGCAGAGTATCCATTAGCAGTGGAACGATTAAAGAAGGCCATTCAGCAGGCAAAAGATAAAAACATCTTTGGAGCAGCTGCATCTCTAATTAATATTGATATTGAATTGTTCTTGGGTGCTGGGGCGTATGTTTGTGGTGAAGAAACTGCTTTGATTTCCTCATTAGAAGGAAAAACTGGGCGTCCTCATCCAAAGCCACCCTATCCATTCCAAAAGGGTCTATTTGGAAGACCTACAAACATAAATAATGTTGAAACACTCGCTAATGTTCCTTTAATAATTGAAAAAGGTCCAAAATGGTTCAGGGAAAAGGGAACAAAAACCTCTCCAGGAACAAAGATTTTTAGTTTTTCAGGAGCTGTAAAACATGGCGGCTATGTTGAGGTACCATTAGGAACTGAGTTAAATAAATTCTTAAAAATAACTGATGTAAAATCAAAAGAGATAAAAGGTGTCCAGCTAGGAGGTCCATCTGGCGGTTGCATCTCATTAGATTACCTTGACTTACCAATTGACTATGATCATGTTAATCAGGCAAATGTCATGATGGGTTCTGGTAGTTTTGTAATTATTCCAAAAGATCAGGATATTGTTGAGCTTGCGAGATATTTTCTTTCTTTTAACATATCTGAATCATGTGGTCAGTGCGTGCCCTGTAGAGAAGGAACAAAACGCCTTTATGAAATCCTAACAAAGATTCTTGAAAATAAGGGAACAAACAAAGATTTAAACGACCTTGAGGAGCTTTCATTGACAATAAAGCAAACATCCCTCTGTGGTCTTGGAAAAGCTGCTCCAAATCCAGTTCTCAGCGTTATTAGGAACTTTAGAGGGGAATTTGTGAAGCACTTCATAAAGGGCTCTCTTGAGGATCCGTCTGAGACCTTTTATATCAATCCATCTAAATGCAATGGTTGTCACATCTGCTTCGACAAATGTCCTGTTAGTGCAATTACCGGTAGAATCTTAAGCATACATTACATAAATCAACAGAGCTGTATTAGATGTGGAACCTGTTATCATTCATGTCCTATAAAAGCAATTGAAGTTAGGAAAATAGAAGAGATAAATCATCAATAAAATAACTTCATCAAGAATTAGAAATTAAATAAATAAAAAATCATAAAGTCAAAAACTGAGAAACTAAAGAATCAAAAATGAACCAAAAGAATCATAGTAAAAAAATAATTGTGAATGGAAAGGAGTTCTTTACTAAAAAAAGAACAATAATGGAAGCACTTGATGAGATTGGGTTGGAAGTTCCTCGTCTATGCAAACATGAAGATCTCTTGCCCTTAGGTACTTGTAGATTATGTATTGTTGAAGCCAATAATAAAATAGTAACTTCTTGTAACACAGAAGTAAAAGATAACATGATTATTAACACTGATACTGAACAAGTGGTTAGAGATCGTGTAAATAATTTAAAATTAATACTCTCAAATCACCCATTAGAGTGTTTAACTTGTTTCAGAAACGGAAGCTGTGAACTACAACAATTAGCTGATAACTTCAACATTCCAGATTTATTTGATGGTGAAAAGAGACACTACAAAATAGACAAATCTTCTCCCTCAATCATAAGAGACCTAAACAAATGTGTGCTTTGTGGGAGATGCGTTGAGGTTTGTGACTCTCAGGGTATTCATGCAATTGACTATACTAAGAGGGGTTTTGAAACAACAATTACTACTCCTTATGAAATCAAGATATCTGAGAGCGGTTGCATCTCTTGTGGGCAATGTGTCCTTCACTGTCCCACTGCTGCTCTTCAGGAAAAGGATGATAGAATACCTGTAATAAAGATACTTGAAAATAAATCAAAATATGTCATAGCTCAGATTGCTCCATCTGTGAGAGTTAGTATGAGTGAAGAATTTGGTCTAAAACCAGGAATAAATCTTGAAAAGCAAATTGTAACAGCACTTAAAAACATTGGTTTTAATGCTGTTCTTGATACCTCTCTTGGTGCTGATTTCACTGTTATGGAAGAGGCATACGAGCTTGTTAACAGAATCAAAGAAAATAAGTTGCCCATGTTTACCTCTTGTTGTCCTGCCTGGGTTAATTATGTTGAAATGCATGATCCTTCTCTCATAAAAAACCTATCAACCTGCAAAAGTCCCCATGAAATGTTAGGTGCCCTAATAAAATCCTACTACGCTATGAAAAACAACATTAATCCAAGGAATCTTGTTGTAGTTTCTATAATGCCTTGTACTGCTAAAAAGGATGAAATAAAAAACACGAAACTAAAGAACGATAACATGCCAAATGTTGATTATGTTCTTACAACTCGTGAAATTGTGAAAATCTTCAAGGAGTATGGTCTTGACCTACCACATCTCAAAAAAACAGAATTTGATTTGCTTGACATTGGTTCTTCCAGTGCGGGTAAGATATTTGGTCGCTCTGGTGGAGTAATGGAAGCCGCATTAAGAACTGCTTCATTTTACTTAGGACAAAGAAATCCAAAGATTGTCTATAAAAAGTTGAGGGGCTTAAAGGGAATAAAAACAACTGTCATAAAAATAAAGGATAAGACTATAAGAGTCGCAGTTGTTAATGGCATGGGCAACTTTGTAAAGAACAGGGACAGAATCTACTCCAATTACGATTTTATTGAAGTAATGGCTTGTCCTGGTGGTTGTA
The DNA here is from genome assembly GCA_964653825.1 of uncultured Methanosarcinales archaeon. Taxonomy (GTDB): domain Archaea; phylum Nanobdellota; class Nanobdellia; order Woesearchaeales; family CAZZHT01; genus CAZZHT01. Next base: position 18,906 of record CAZZHT010000001.1, on the reverse strand, counting down.
TTGGAGGAGGTGGTCAACCTCAGCCCCATTCAATGAAAAAGGTAAAACTAAGGCAAAAGGGATTAAATAGCATTGATTCACATTCAAAGGTGAGGTTAGCTCATAAAAACAGAATTGTAAACAAGATTTACAAGCAATTTCTTATAAAACCTGGGAGTGATATTGCTGAAGAATATCTCCACACCTCTTACAAAAACAAAACAAGAATCGTTAAGGACTAATAGCCTATTCTTTATTAGAAGTATAAGAATAACTCTTATAATTCTCTTTTTTACTCATTTTACATCATAAAGAAAACACATAACATTTATTTTATTTTAGAATAACATTTATTTAATTCTTAAGTAGTATTCTTTTCATTTAATGTTTTGGGTTCTTAAACATAATCTTTCATTCCTTTATATTACACTACAACAAACTTTAAAATATTAACCACATTCGTTCTAATTATATTAATGAAGTGTTATAATAAATATGATATATAAATGTTGTGGTAACCAATGTATATTGACGATAAATTAGAATACATTTGCAGGAGCACGGGCATTACCTTTAAACCCATTGA
>CAZZHT010000001.1:11486-18241 GCA_964653825.1 uncultured Methanosarcinales archaeon | reverse complement strand
GAAGCCATTGATGAAAGAATGACCCACCCCGGTGAACTGTTCTCATTTTTATATGACTTCTACTCTAAAATAAAAGATTCTAAACAGGAGCAGCAAGATTACCTTTAGATACTGTTAAAGTATAACTCAATAATTTTTACTATCTTCTTTAACATTTTGTTTCAATGTCTTTACCTTAAACCCTTACACTTAATTAATCTATTAAAGAAGCCCTTCATATTGAGAATTGAATCAAAAGCAAAATCAACATAATCAAACTTCTTCTCATCAACATGTTTTGACCTTGCTTGTTTAACCAAAACAGTAATCATTCCTAACTTCTTTGAACCGCTCAAATCCTTAATAGGAGAATCTCCAACCATAATACATTCATTAGTGTTAACGCCCATCCTTTTAGCAGTAAGAATAAAATTTATCTTTGCCGGCTTATTCTTATGAGTATCATCAGCAGTAACAATTGCGTCAAAAAAATTCCCAATTCCAAGTTTGTTAACTCTTGCTAACTTATACCTCTTTTTTCCATCAGAATCACTGATTAAACCGAGCTTGAATCCATTTTTTTTAAGGGAGCTAAGAATCTCAGTAACTCCCCTATACAATCTTATGTATCTCAGAGTGAGTCCCCAGTACAGATTTTCATATTGATTAATCTTATACTTAGGAATTTTCTTATTTATTCCTTTATCTTGATTCATTCTTTTAATGATTTCTAACAACCATGAAGCCCTTGAATATGAACTTACGCCCTTCCCATAGCAATGCTTTAATCTATATCTTTTAATCTCCCTCAGTAATCTCAAAAACACCTTAGCATTTAGTCCTTCTTTCTTACTGATAATATTTGCCCATTCCCTACTTGCTCTCTTCTCAGGTCCGCTGCCCCATACTTCCAGAGTATTATCAAAGTCAAAAATAACCCCTTTTATTGCATGAAAACTCTCACAATTTCTATTGATGCTCTTACTAAACTGATTATAATCACTATTCTTTTGTTTATTTATCTTTTTATGAACTCTGTTGTTTGTCTCATCTATGCCGTAATTCTTTGTTTTTTTATATTCCTTCTTTCTCATGCTTAACCCTACCTATATTATTATTTTCTATGTTTTATTCTTTTACCAAAACCCTAAGGCAAGCTTACTATAAAAAACTTATGTTAAACAAAAGCTTTTTAAAAAAACAACACAAACACAAAATCAAAATGAAAATAACTATCTCTGGAAGGATTGGAGCCGGTAAATCAACAGTAGCCAAGGAGCTTGCAGAAGCACTGGGTTATGAATACTACTCGACTGGATCCATAATGCGTAAAATTGCAAAAGAAAAAGGAATTAACTTACTAAAACTTTCTGAAGAAGCTGAATTTAATCCTGAAATTGACGAGCAAATTGATAAATTTCAAAAGGAAATTGGCAAAATAAAAGATGACTTTGTAATGGACAGTCGTTTAGGGTTTATTTTTATACCTGACTCTATAAAAATTTATCTAAATGTTGATCTTGAAACGAGTGCTGAAAGATTACTTTCCAGAAATGATAAGGAAGAGCATTATAAGGATTTTGACACCACCCTTGATTCAATTACAGAAAGGGAAAGGATAGAAAATGAACGATTTATGAAATTATACCATGTTGATTTCACCAATTTAACCAACTATGATTTAATCATAACCACCAGTGATTTAACCCCAAATCAGATTGTTTCAACAATAATCTCATTTTTAAGGAAAATGCATTTATTAACAGATAAAGAAAACGAACATCTCGAAGAATACTTTTCAAAGATAAGCAATAAAGAAGAATCTACAGAAACTAAGCAAGAGCCAAACAAAAACACAAAATCAAAAATAAAATGAAAAATCAAAAACAAAATAAAATAAAATAAAAGGGCAAGACCTATATGCTCCTAATATAGACCCATAATCCTTTTCAATTGCTATCTCTTACTCTTTAGTTAATAAGTTATTATCATTTATAAGATGTTGGATGTTATACCATAATCTCTCTTACAACTCCTTTACAACACTTATTCAATAAATCCAATTTTACTATTATCTCATTATTTGTAATCTAATAATTAATATTCCATTTGATATTATCTATTTATCAATATTCTCTATTTGCTGACTTACCTATTACTCATGCATGATGACTTTTATATATAATATCTTTTATATATCATCTTTTTTCTTTCTCGTTTCTTCTTTATTCACTGTCATCTGCTGAAAAGATTAATATTGATGGTTTCGAAGGCAGCGCTTGTTTGGCCTTTGCCTCTTTTGTATATCCTTCCTTGATAATGCTAATCTTCTCTGCACCTGTTTGCCCTCTTATGAGTTTTTCGAAATCACTAATAACTTCAAACTCAACATCACTTGAGTTCATCAGTTTTGAAAGTTTTGTCTTATCCTTGAGATACTTGCTGATAAGTCCCATTGCTTCTTTACCATATCTCCTTAAATCAGAAGCCATAACTTTCCCAATAATCTCTTTCTGATTTGCTTCTCCATTTTCATTCAAGATATCTCTTAGCATTTTAGCAAGTTGATATTTCCAATTGTCTGCAATGAAGACCTTTACCTCTTTTATCCTTTTGATATTGGTTAACTTCTGTATCTGCTGTATATCATTGATAGTGTTTTTAACAACTTGATAGCCAATATTCATTTCTTCGTTAATTAGACCCTTGTTAATTACTGGCCACTTTGCATTGATAATTAATCCATCATTCTTAAAGAAATGCCCTATTTCCTCGCTTAAATGAGGTGTGATTGGAGAAATCATAAGATTAATCTTGTTGATAGCATGATAGAGTACCTTTGCTTTATTCTTACCGTTATCCTGCATTTCACTAAGGTCTAAATCAAAGTAATGAACCAATTCATTAACCAAACTCATAATCTTCGTAATTGCTATATTGAACTTGTAATTCTCATAGTAATCAGCTATCTCTTGAATCATTCCCTCAACTTCACTGAGCATAACTCTATCATATGCGTTCATTCCTTCAACACTATCAACATAGCCAACATCCTGTTCTCCTAAATTGTCCTCTATAAACTTCTCACTTTTCAAACTCAAATCATAGTATCTATTCAAAAACCTATGAACTCCCTGAATTCCCTTATCAGACCAATCCATTTGTTTCTCTGGTAAAGCTGCAAACAAAATAAACATCCTAGTACTATCTCTACCGTATTTCTCAATCATCTCTCCAGGATCAACAACATTTCCCAGTGACTTTGACATCTTTGTTCCATCAAGACACACCATTCCCTGTGTTAATAACTTAGTAAATGGCTCATCATATGTGACATAACCCAAATCCCTCAACGCCTTGCTGAAGAATCTTGCATACATCAAATGTAAGATAGCATGTTCTATTCCTCCGATGTAGATATCAACAGGCATCCACTTCTTTGCAAGCTCCCTATCAAATGCTTCTTTATCGTTATGTGGTGATAGATACCTAAGATAATACCAAGAAGAATCAAAGAAAGTATCCATAGTATCTGTTTCCCTTAATCCCTCCTCATCTCTATCTTGACACTTTGCTTTAAGGAATACCTTTGAGGTTTTGATAGGATTTCCCTCACCAGTGAATTCAACATCTTTTGGAAGCTTAACAGGTAGATTCTCCTCTTTCTCAGGAATCACACTTCCGTCCTTACAGTATATCATGGGTATAGGTGTTCCCCAATACCTCTGTCTTGAAATCAGCCAATCTCTCAACTTGTACGTTGTCTTTTTTCCTCCAAGTGCTCTCTCCTCAAGGAACTTTTGTAATCTTGAAATTGCCTCCTCAGATTTCATACCAGAATATTCTCCTGAATTCACAAGGAAACCATAAGAAGTATACAAATTATCATCTTCAAAATCCCATATTGGATTAAAAACAAACTCCTTCCATTTACTTTTAACTTCATCAATACTATTAATTTCATTAACATCAAATAACTTATCTTTTGTCTTTAGATTAAGAGATTTTACCTTATCGATTCCCTCTTTAAACTCATTCTCATCATAGAGATTATATGTTCTTTTATTTATTACAACAAAGAATTCACCATCAATAAAAACAAAGGAATACTTATTTTGGGGAGTTACTTCACTAAGCAGATTAAGAATCTTGCTCTTGTTACTGCTGTCGGATTTGAAATAATATGCATAATCTTTCCTAATAAAATCAATACCCAATCTAACGAACTCTTTATCAATATTTTTACTATTATTCTTGCGACTCTTGTTACTTTTCTTGCTTTTACCACTTTCACTGCTTTGACTACTTTCACTGTTCCCAATATTTTCACTGATATTCTCGTTGTTATTGCTACTCACATCCTCTTTGTCATAATCATCAACAAATAGAACACCCAATAAACTATTCTGAATAACCTTAACAATTGGAATACCATACTTTTTAGCAAACAGATAATCCCTTGTATCATGAGCAGGAACACCCATAACTACTCCTGTACCATAATCTACAAGTACATAATTTGCAACCCATAGAGGCACTTCCTTATTTGTAATAGGATTGATTACATAAACACCAGTGAACACTCCATTCTTTTCCTTTCCTTCAGCAGTTCTATTTATGAAATTCTCCTTACTTACCTCTTTAATAAAAGCTCTTATCTCCTCCTTGTTGTTACTCATCTCAATAATCTTACTCATAAGAGGACTCTCAGGTGAAATTGCTAGATAAGTAACTCCAAAAATTGTATCAATTCTTGTTGTAAACGTCTCTAAAACCAAATCTGAATCCTTAACCTTAAACTTAACACTTGTTCCAATCGACTTTCCAATCCAGTTTCTCTGCATGGTCTTAACTCTTTCAGGCCAATCCAGTTTCTCCAGATCATTTAGAAGTTCATCAGCATACTTTGTAATTTTCAGATACCATTGCTTTAAAGGAACATGAACTACCTCAGTACCACATCTCCAACACTTACCATCAATAACCTGTTCATTTGCAAGAACTGTTTTACAATGAGGACACCAATTAATAAGGCCCTCCTTTTGATAGACCAGGCCCTTCTTATAGAACTCAATGAACAACTTCTGATTAAACTTATAGTACTCTGGTCTATGAGTCGCAATTTCTCTTGACCAATCATAACTAAATCCCATATCCTTAAGTTGCTTCTTTATTCCCTCAATCTTTGCTTCAGTCCACTCTTCTGGATGTATCTTATGTTCAATAGCCGCATTCTCAGCTGGAAGACCAAAAGAATCAAATCCCATCGGGTGAAGGACATTAAACCCCTTCATTCTCTTGTATCTTGCAACAGCATCTCCTATAGAATAATTCCTTACATGTCCCATATGCATATAACCAGATGGATAAGGAAACATCTCTAAACAATAGTACTTAGGTCTACTATCATTATCTTTGGTTTCATAAACCTTATTATCATTCCAGACCTTTTGCCATTTCTTTTCAATCTTTTCGAATCGACTCATTTCAACCACACATTCATTAAGCAACTTTTCAAATAATAAAAACAAATTGATTATAAACTTTATGTTTTCAAATCAAAAACGTAAAAATATCCTGAAGCATCTTAAAAATATTATCTTAAAAATATTCAAAAGACAACTCATCAAAAGATAAAAACACCCCAAAACACATGAAAACCTTAAATTCAAAAATTATTTAAATGTTTCCTTCATATAATCTTTAAAAATAATCTTTAAAGCAGTTTTAAACCAATCTATTGATAAGTGGATTATAAAAATGATAAGTAAATTCATAATAAATGCTATAATTCATAATTCGCATACCTATCCGCAACCCATAGAATGTAAAATAGAATATGAATATAATAAATAATTCACAATTCATAATATACAATTCACAATTTACAATAGATTCATAATCACAAAGGGATCAAAATATTCCGATAAGTATAATATACTTGAATGAATCTACTTAGGTGATATTATTATAATCAATTCAAAATGGTGATTTATTATGTTTGATATAAGAATAGTTAGAGAAAATCCAGATCTTGTTAAAGAGAACATAAAAAAGAAATTTGAGAATGAAAAACTTCCTTGGGTGGATGAACTCCTAGAAAAAGATAAAGAGTGGAGGAATCTCAAGCAGGAAATTGATGAATTGAGGCATAGAAGGAATGAGATTTCATCTCAAATTAACAAGCTAAAAAAAGAAGGTAAGGATATTCAATCAGTATTAAGCGAAGCAAAAGAGATTCCTGACAAGATTAAAGAGAAAGAAAAGAGAGCAAACGAACTTAAAAGTAGAATTAAATGGATACTCATGCGCCTTCCTAATCTAATTCATGAATCTGTTCCTATTGGAAAAGATGACTCAGAAAATGTTGTAAGAAAGGTCTTTGGGGAACCAAAGGAATTCAATTTTCCTGTTAAAAATCATGTTGAACTGTGTGAAAACCTTGGTATTGCTGATTTTGATGCTTCTGCAAGGGTTACTGGCAATGGTTTCTTTTACCTAAAAGGAGCATTAGCTCTCTTAAATCAAGCAATGATACGCTTTACCATTGATTTTATGGTTTCAAAAGGTTACACCTTTGTAGAACCCCCTTTGATGATAAAGAAGAATATCGCCGATGGGGCTGTTGACTTTGAGTTTTTCAAAGATATGATATACAAAATTGAAGGTGAGGACTTATATCTCATAGGTACAAGTGAGCATGCTTTGATAGGGATGTATAATAATCAAATAATTGATGAGGATAAACTACCAATAAAAATGTGTGGTTACAGTCA
>CAZZHT010000001.1:9917-11386 GCA_964653825.1 uncultured Methanosarcinales archaeon | reverse complement strand
GCTGACTTAGAGGCCTGGTCTCCAAGATCTAACAAATACTTTGAAGTAGGATCGTGTAGTAACCTAACCAATGCTCAAGCAAGGCGCTCGAACATAAGAATAAGAGCAAAAGATGGTTCTCTCTATTTTCCTCACACCTTAAATAATACAGCAATTGCAACATCAAGAGCAATGGTAGCAGTTATAGAAAACTATCAAACAGAAAGAGGTACAATAATCGTCCCAGAGGTATTAAGACCATATATGCATGGCATAAAAGAAATAACGAAAGACATGAAAATAAACTAATGAATGATTGTAATGCAGTACAATAAATGTAATAATACAATACAGTAAATTCAATATATAATTAATAACTACAATAAATTCAAAAAATGGAATGTGTTTTTATAAATAAATAGAACTAATAAATCAAATAGTATAATGAACTGATACAATACAATTTAAAACTTTTACACTTGAACTATAATAAAAAAGCATTCTTTATTTCTTCCCTATTGTATTTACTTAGAATATAAGCTCCTGCACATAACTCTGCATCCCTTTCTCGATATTGTTCTATGCTATTTATAATTTTATTCCAAATTATAACTCTGTCTTCTCTCTCAATAAAATCACTATTCACATAACTAAAATATTTGTTTAACATGAAGTCATATTTCCCGCTGTAATTCTTCATTTTTTTAATAAAATCAGAATTGTTACTTATTCCCTTTATTCTCATAACATTTTCGATAAATTTCGGAATCAGCTCGTAATTACCTGAGAGCTGTAATCCATGTGCTTCCTCATGAGCTTTAACTAAATCAAGCATTACCCTTGCAACCTGTTTATTTCCGAACAAGCCAAAGAGATACTCAAAACTAGGGTTCATTATCTTTATTGAAAGATTTCCAGAATCATCTAAAGACGCAAAACAGAGCCCATAAGTTGCCCTTAAATGAGTTGAAAGAGATTCACTATTCACTCCACTATCTTGGTTTCTGTCACTGTAACCATTATAATTATTAATGTTCTCAACACGATAATGAATATCATCACTATTAACACCATTAGCACCAACAACACCATCACTTAACTGAAACCTATCAAATCCATCTTTATTTCCAAATTCATAGGAACCCAATAATGAATCATTACCCACTCTCTTTAATTCATAAAAAAAATCAATTAAATGTTCAATATTCATTTTTTCTTTATTTATATTAGGTTTTGCAAAAATTCTCTTAATCCGTCCGCTTTTATAAGAATTAAACTCCCACTTATTTACATAACTTAATAGAACTCGTTGACTTATATTCGATTTGATACCTAATGTCTCAAAATAAAAAGAATTAGAATTATGACCATCATTGTTATCAATCTTAATACTTTTGTCATTAATAATTTCATCATTAATATTTTTATCTTTTGTAATACAATTAATATTGGTGCTGTCACTATTCTTATTCATGAGATTATTGCCCATA
>CAZZHT010000001.1:5280-9817 GCA_964653825.1 uncultured Methanosarcinales archaeon | reverse complement strand
CGATTAAATTTAGATATCTAAATTGACAACCTCCTTTGCATGCTGTTCAATAAACTCCCTTCGACTCTTGACATCCTGCCCCATTAAAATATTAAAGATATGATCTGCCTTAATAGCATCGTTAATTGTAACTCTCACTAAACTCCTTGTTTCTGGATTCATAGTTGTTTCCCATAATTGTGAGGGGTTCATCTCTCCTAAACCCTTATATCTCTGTATATTAACATCATCCCCCCACTCCTTTTTGATTTTGTCAAGTTCATCATCAGTATAAAGATAAACCACATTCTTATTCTTACTAACTTTATATAGTGGTGGTTGTGCAATATACACATGTCCTTCTTCGATTAATGGTTTTAAATACCTAAAAAAGAAAGTTAATAATAGAGTCCTAATATGAGCCCCATCAACATCTGCATCAGTCATAATAATAACCTTATTATATCTCAATTTAGAACTATCAAAGTTCTCTTTGATATTCGTACCCAAAGCAGTAATCATATTTGTTAACTCTTCATTTGAGAATATCTTATTAATTCTTGCCTTTTCCACATTAAGTATCTTACCCCTTAATGGAAGGATTGCCTGAAACTCTCTGCTCCTGCCCTGTTTTGCAGATCCGCCAGCAGATTCTCCCTCCACAATAAATATCTCTGACTTTGTCATATCTTTAGATGAACAATCTGACAATTTTCCAGGGAGGGAGGTTGACTCAAGAGCACTTTTTCTCCTAATTAACTCTCTTGCTCTCTTGGCGGCTTCTCTTGCCTTAGCTGAATTCAATGACTTGCTTATAATTTCTGCTGCCTCTTTTGGATGTTCTTCTAAATATATTGCTAATCTCTCATTAACAATTGACTCCACAATACCCTTTACATTTGAGTTACCCAACCTTGTTTTTGTCTGTCCTTCAAACTGTGGTTCTGCAACCTTTAAAACAATAATTGCAGTCATACCCTCGCTTATATCGTCGTAGGTAAGCTTAATATTCACCTTGAATTTCTTTTGATTCTTAGCAATGTAATTATTTACTGTTCTCGTAATTGCAGATTTAAATCCAGTAATATGAGTTCCACCCTCAATAGTTTTAATATTATTAACAAACGAAATAACATTCCTTGTATAACTAGTACTAAACTGAATACCTATTTCAAGTTCTACATCATCTACCTTTTTGGACAACAGTATTGGTTCATTAATAGGTGTCTTTCCCTCATTAAAATACTCAAGAAAATCCTTCAACCCATTCTCATAAAAGAACAATTCTCTGCTCCCCGTTCTTTCATCCTTAAACTCAATCTTCGCCCCCTTATTCAAAAAGGCAAGCTCCCTTAATCTCGACTCAATTGTACTCTTATCAAAGGAAACTGTTTCGAAAATAGTATCATCAGGCATAAAACTAACAGTTGTGCCTGTTTCATCTGTTTTTCCAATCTCATGGATATGCTCAACAATTTTTCCTCTCTCACATCTTAGCTCCCAGATTTTTCCATCTCTTTTTATCTCTAATTTTAGCCATTTTGAGAGAGCATTAACTACGGAAAGTCCAACACCATGTAACCCTCCACTTATTTTATATACCTTTTTATCGAACTTTCCTCCTGCATGTAGCTTTGTAACCACAATCTCTGCTGCTGAAACCTTTAATTTTGGGTGGATATCAACGGGGATACCTCTACCATTATCAGAAATAGTAACGCTATTGTCCTTATGAATAATAACTTCAATAGAATCACAGAATCCCATAGTCATTTCGTCTATAGAATTGTCAACAATCTCATAGATGAGATGATTTAATCCTCTAATATCAGTACTTCCAATATACATTCCAGGTCTCTTCCTAACTGCCTCTAATCCTGTAAGAATTCTAATCTCATTAGCACTGTATCTATTGTTGGAATTGCCACTCTTGTCGCTATTATTGTTTTGACTTTTATTAACATTCATATTATCTTTACTGAATTCTTTTTCTTCTATATTCTCATTACTTTTATCATCCATATTTATCATCCTTACTCTCTCCATATTCTGTTGTGATTTTGGCAAACTCTATTATCTCCAACACTTATCAGCTTGTTTATAAACATTATTTTAATATCCTTTGAAGCATGCGCTGGTTAATATCAAACGATATCAATCTTTATTTTATCGTCTTTTACATAACCTCTTTAACAGAATATAGAAAAATTTTGTTAGTTATAAATCTTTTGTATTTATCTCCAACAAATTCTCTATTTTATCATATCTAATGGAAAAAATAACCGTTTTTCATGGTTTTTAATAAAAATTTTCTTTCAAATAAATTATAAATAATCCATATAATATCTATCTAATGATCAATCTGTTGACTCCTCAAACAACCTCTATTCATGAATAATGCCTATTAATATTCTCATTACTAACTTTTATATTACTTCTCAAAATCTAATGATTTTCCACTTTTTTTAGAAAATTAACTTTTTAACTTTTTTATGCGTTAATCTCTCTTAGAGCGCTCCAATTCAAATTCTCTTGAGAACATACTCAATCACAGGTTCATCTGCATCTGTTAACTTATTAAAAATAAGATCTCTATGTTTTATAAGGAACTTCAGAGAAATGTACTCCATCTCTGTTTTGTTCAATAACCTTAATGAATCCTTTCTATTGTTCTTATTAAAATCCCCTTTATTTTCAATTAACACAGAGTATCTAAGATAATCCATAAAATTGATAAGTCCTTTCCTTGGAATAGGAAAAGGAGAATAAAGAATATTCTTCTCATCATCAAACCATAGTTTTCTTGCTAACGTATAAAATGAAGCCACAGCACCATAATTTAAGAAATGAGGAACCTTTTTGTTTGATTTTTGTCTAATCTGATTAATGGTCTTAAGATGAACAACAAAAGGATTTGTAGTTGATTCAGCGTACATATTAGTCCACAGGCCATTCTTAATTGCAACATTATTTCTCTCTGATACATTCCAATAAATAACAGGAACATGGAACATAACGAAACTATAACTTTTATTCCTTTCTCGTCTAGAAGGATATTCTCCATAAGCAATATAATTTTTCAAACTCTTCGTATTTACCTTAATCTCATTTAACAGTTTATCATGAGCAGCAATAGCCAGGCCTTCCTCAATATCCACCAAAGATTCCAAAGAAAACTCTTTTGTTGTAATACCCTTAACCTTAAAAAGCAGATAATTCTCATTATTTTCATAGTAGTTAAAGATACTCAAACTGCCCTCCAAAGCATTCAAAAAGGCCTCTTTGGGGTTGTATCCCTTAGAAACAGCTTCTTTTAGAGTGTAACTTTTCATACCAAAATTATTAAGGACCTTTTTCGAGTATGTTTTCAAACTTTTGAATCGTGGTAATCCCTTCATCATACTCTCTGCTAATTTAACAACTTCATCATCTTCGCTCATTTCGATGATATCTTTCTCACTAAACCTCTTTTCAGTTAAAAAACTCTTAGCAATCCTCTCTCTAACCTTTCGATTAATATCGTTAGTTGAGATATCTGGGTTTGCGAAGAGAAACACACTCACAGGGTAAGGCACAGCATATTTGCTCTTTAGAATAGTAATCTCTCTATTTCCTTCCTCATAGCTTTGAATCATATCCTCAATATCTCTATAATAAGCAAACCCCTTATTCATTAAGAAATCTATTGTTTTATTGCTAACCCTTTTTGTTCTCTTTAGTTCCCGATAAACATTCCGAGGTTTACTACCATACTGCTCGTCAAGGTGGTCAATATAGTAATTAATAAGCTCTGAAACACTTTTCATAAAAACCAAACCATCCTTATTTGCCAACATATTTTTAATCCTCCCAACGAAATCAATCATTATACTACAACTACAGATAATCAAATACACATTAAATTAACTCTAAATTAAATAAAACCACATTCATATAAATTAATTAAATGACATACAAACTAAACTACCTACAAACCAAAATGCACATATTATTAATTAGTGTTCATTTTCATTAATCTTAGTTTTCCATTCATATTAAAATTAAACCATTTATATTTATTAATTTGCTGATTTTTTGATTTACTAATTTATAATTTATTAAACATCATCTAATCAATGAACTCTTTACTAATCAAACTCTTTATTCATTAAATTACTTAACTTTCTTATAAGAAAATCATACAAAAAAGTTCATAAAAAAGTAGTAGTTGAAAGTACTTTAATAAGTATTCTAAAATTGGTAAGTGCCTAAAAAAGTGTCCTAAAATAAATGCTACAAAATTACCCTTTTAAACGAAAATCTTATTATTCTAACCCAACTAAAACATAAAAAGCAACTCAAAGCATCAAAACCAATCAAATTATATCTTTATTCAAGATATTCTCATTTAGAGATACTCTTTATTCTTTACTTTTCATTCAATATTTGTTTTGGCATATTCATGTTTTTATTATCTTATCACTATCTTATTTCTATCTTATTCACATACCATTTACATGCTATTTACCAACATTATTTACACCTATCCTCTTCCACACTACTTACACACTCTCTACAT
>CAZZHT010000001.1:0-5180 GCA_964653825.1 uncultured Methanosarcinales archaeon | reverse complement strand
ACACACTCTTCACATGCCATTCATGTATTTTCCTATTATTTCTCTTGTTTTCTCTTAATACATTTAATTTTTTAACGTTCTCTTTCACCATATCCTTACCTCTTATATCATCTTATAGTTCTATTCAGAGAAATAAGTAATACTTTCCATCCCAAAAAAAAGAAAATAATTTAAATGGAATCAAAAGTCGAAACAGAAACTCAAAAACAAAATAACACGAAAAGAGGTATAAAGAATGAATCCATTACACGACGTAGAAATTGGGAAGGAAGTACCAAGAATGATAAATGCAATTGTGAAATACCAAAAGGTTCAAGGAACAAATATGAATTGGATAAAAAACAGGTTTAATCAAACTAGATAGGACCCTGTTCTCATCCGTTCAGTACCCTGGGGACTATGGTTTCGTACCGAGAACCCTATACGATGATGGGGACCCATTGGATATACTTATTCTAACAAGATACCCAACATATCCGAATGTAATTGTTCCAGTAAAACCAATTGGGCTCTTAGAAATGATTGACTCTTCTGAAAACGATAACAAAATAATAGCAATCCCATATAATGACCCCTACTTCAACGAAATCAATGAGATAAATGATATACAAAAATCAATTCTTGATGAAATTAAGAATTTCTTTGAGACCTATAAAAAACTACAGAAAAAAGAAGTAACCGTAAAGGAGATTTTAGGAAAAGAAGAAGCATACAAAACTATTCTTGAAAGCATGGAAGCATATAACAGAGCTATGAAAAACAAAGAATAATTAGAAAAGTTTTTATTTTTTCCTTATATTTTCCATTTTTTATATTTTTTCTTTATATTTTACCTATCTGATTTTCACTCAATCGTTTTCACTCAACCAAAACTTTATAAATTTTATATCAATCTTGAAAACTGATACAGATGATAATAGGCATTGTAGGAAAACCAAATGTAGGTAAATCAACCTTTTTTAAGGCCTCAACACTTGCAGATGTTGAAATTGGTGATTATCCCTTTGTGACCATAAAACCAAACAAAGGTATTGGTTATGTGAGTTTAAAAGGCATCTGTACTGAATTTGGTGTGGTCTGTAACCCCAGGGAAGGTTTCGTAATTAAAGGCATTAGATTCGTTCCCATAGAACTGATAGATGTTGCAGGTCTAATCCCTGGGGCGTACGAAGGAAAGGGAATGGGAAACCAATTTCTAGATGATTTAAGACAAGCTGATATTCTCATACACATCATAGACGTTTCAGGAGGTACTAATGAGAGAGGGGAAAAGGTTCCGAATCACAGTTACAATCCTGCTAAAGATATTGAATTTCTCGAAAATGAACTGAACATGTGGTATTTAGGAATATTCAAAAAGGTATGGGACAAATTCTCAAAAGAGGTAGCTCAGACACATCAACAGGTTGTCAAAGCAATTGCTAAACAGTTTAGTGGATTAGGAATAAATGAAGACATTGTTAAAAAAGTAATGTCAGAATTGAACCTAAACGATAAGAAAATTACAGAATGGACTGACTCAGAACTAAAAGATGTCGTAGTAAGAATGAGGAATCTTACAAAACCATTGGTAGTAGCAGCTAATAAAATTGATTCTCCAAAAGGCATAGAAAATCTTAAGAAACTCAAAGATGAATTTAAAAACATCAGAATACTGCCCTGTTCATCAGAGAGCGAATTAGCCCTAAGAGAAGCATCAAAAGCAGGAATTATTGATTATGTTCCAGGTGATAATTCTTTTTCAATAAAAGACGAATCAAAGCTCAATGAAAAGCAGAAGCAGGCGCTTGAATTCATAAAACACAATGTCTTAGATAAATTTGGTTCAACAGGGGTTCAACAGATATTGAACACTGCTGTCTTTGATATATTGAAGTACATTGCAGTATTTCCAGCAGGTGTTAATTCACTAAAAGACAGAAACGGGAATGTCTTGCCTGACTGTTTCCTAATGCCTTCAGGATCCACAGCATTGGACTTTGCTTATAAAATTCATACTGATTTAGGTGAAAACTTCATCAAAGCAATTGATGTAAAAACAAAAAGAGTAGTTGGAAAGGACCATCTTTTAAAGCATAGGGATGCAATAGAAATCGTAACCAGAAAATAAAACAAAAGGTAAAATATCTTTTTTCATTCTTATTTTCTCTATTTTCCTCTTCTTTTTTCTTATTTATGTCTTTTGCTCGGTTTTTATTTCATATAATATATTTCATAATTCAATTTTTCACATTGGAATTTTCTTACATTGAATTTTTATTCTCTCTTTTTCTTTTGTATAATTTAAGTCCAATCTTATATGCCTTAAGGATATTCTTTGCAGTATTACTCCAAGTGAAAATTTCCTCAGCTCTTTTTCTAGCACATTCTCCCATCTTTTTTAGCAACTCAGGTTTATCAAGAATATCATCTAATTTCTTAGCAAACAAATATGGATTATCAGGTTCCACCAAAACACCACAATGGTCAATCATAAAGGGAACCTCTCCAACATTAGACGCAACAATTGCCTTCCCGCTTGCCAAATACTCTACAATTTTCAAGGGTGACTTTGACTTTTGTTGATTATTATTCTTAAAATAACCTACAGCAACATCAGCAGCAGCAAGGCACTTTGGTATATCCTCATCAGGTAAGAACCCTGTAAAAATAACACTACCCTTTAAATTGTACTCATCTCTTAGGTGTTTTAACCTTTCCAAATCTGATCCACCTCCGACAATCAAGAACTTGACATCCTTTCTAATATCACTCAGGTAACCCATTGCTTTAAGTAACTCATCTGTATACTGAGCTCCATTCAATTGTCCCAAGTAGAGAACAAGCTTATAATCTCCAATTCCATACCTTTTCCTTATTTCTTTTCCATCAACCTCTGGATTAAATCTATTTAAATCAGCACACACAGATGCCTTCACAATTCTATCTTCAGGGAATCCCAAACTAACAGCTTCTTCTTTTAATCTATCACTTGCTACAGAAATTGTATCAACTATTTTAGGTAGAAACCTCTCAATATAATTCAAAAAAGAACCATAAACCTTTGAAGGAGGGTTGTACTGATAAATTAAATACTCCCAATCATCCCAATCGTAATGTACTGGTTTGCTAAGGATTGCTGATGCGAATATTGCAGGAATTGCCGCTATTGCGAAACATTTCTGAAAGTGAATTACATCTGCCCACTTTGCATATTTTATAATCTTCCTCATATTGTGGAAAATAGCCCACTTGCTCCTATTGAAAGGGATTGTTTCAAAATATTTCGTCGGCTCTTGGGTGATTATTAAACCCCTCTCCTTCTCAGGAAGAGGAAAATAAATCAACTTGACCTCATGTCCCATTTCAACCATGGCCTTTGCAATACTTGTTATTCTAATAGTCCACGGCTCAGATGCAGAATAAATATCATGCGGGTGAATCATCAGAATTTTCATGTTATCAATCACTTTCATTCATAAATTCAATTTTGTTTTTAAATCTCACAAATTCTTAATTATATTCTCGATAATGCTATTCATTTCCTTCTCAGCTCTACTGTTATTTGAAACTACTGGGGCTCCCTTTTCTCCGCTCTCAACAATATCCTTATCCATACTTATCTTTCCCAGATAATTAACCTTATACCTCTTAGCAATATCCTCAATAGTTCCTTCTCCAAAAATAGACCCAGACATATTCTCAATGATACCCACCACAGGAATATTGAATTGGTTTGAAAAATTGATTGTTTTAACAGCATCCTGTATTGCTAAACTCTGTGGTGTAGATACAATGATTGACTTTGCTCCCTTTATCAGCTGTGCTGCACTTATATTCTCGTCACCTGTACCTGGTGGAAAATCAACGACCAAAAACTCAATATTCCCCCAATCCACATCTTCTAAACACTGTTTAATTAGCTTATGCTTTAATGGTCCTCTCCATATAATAGCACTATCAGGATTATCAACCATAAAAGCCACAGATACAACCTTCAAATTATCTGAATATTTTACCGGCATAATAACATTATCCTTAGCCATAAGAACCTCTCCATTCAAATTAAGCATCTTTGGTACATCGGGACCATGAACATCCACATCAAGTAAACCCACATTATATCCCTTCTTAGCCAATGCAAAAGCAAGGTTTATTGCAACAGTTGTCTTTCCAACACCTCCCTTCCCACTCATAACCAATAGCTTATGTTTTACCTTTGAACTAATGTTCTTTTCTTCGGGATTGAGAAATAGCTCTGGTTTCTTAACCTTATTATCTGAATTAACCGTCTTTTTTTTATTATCTGTATTGTTCACATTGTCCTTATTATTCATATTACTCATATTAACCCCTCACTTATAAAAATATTATTCACTTATATTATTTAATCATTTAATCACACTATTTGCTTATATCATTCATTTATAATTCTTAAATTTTTTCATACCTTACATTATATTACATTACATCACATTATAATTCCGTTACTCTGTGATTATGCTATTATACCTTATTATTTTAATCTTTTAATCTCATATAAATTCTCAACTACTTCTTATATGATTATGTTATAATTGTAATAAATTCTATTAAAATAATCATAATTCTTATCAGTAACAATATGTCATAATTTATGATGTTGTATATAAATGTTATAATGTTAAAAATGATAAATAATGGTTATGAATGATAATAGATAATAAATCTGCGTCAGATAATAACACATTAAATTGATAGAGTTACAATTAATTACATTCCTAAAAGTAGTAATAATCACAAATCATATATTCAAAACTATTATACCATCAATTAAATTATTTCCTAAACTATAACCCTAAACGATAATTATATTTATATTACATATTGGGAATTGGGATAATTATTTGTTATAAATTTTAGCTACTGACCTTTACTTTAAGTAACCATTTAACATTAAGAGCCGGGGAAGACCTTAAAGCCCTTAATTTTCTCAAAGAAAATCAAGAAGAAAGCAATTATAATATCAACCACAAGAATCCAAGTAACCAAAAACAATCTTTTTATATTAACCATAAACATAAAAGAATTCTTTTTAATATAAAAAACTTTTCAAACCCTTAAGAACCTATCAAACGCAACAACAATCATCTATTCTTTTTGGTTTTTTTGCTTTTGCAAGCTCTTGCTAACTTCTGTAGATTCCTTAAACTTCTGTTTCT